>JBAVGP010000289.1:0-2030 GCA_049684955.1 Erysipelotrichaceae bacterium | reverse complement strand
TATAAAGTGATCAAGATCCTCTCGGGCATCTATGTGGAAGTCTTCCGCGGCACTCCGATGATCGTCCAAGCGGTCTTTCTCTATTTCGCGCTGAAGCCGGTCTTCCATTGGACGAAATTGATTGCCGGCATCTTCGTCGTCTCCATCAACACCGGTGCCTATATGGCGGAAATCATGCGCGGAGGCATCCAATCGCTCGATAAAGGCCAAAATGAGGCGGCGCGCTCGATCGGCATGAGTTATTTCCAGACCATGCGCCATGTCGTTCTGCCCCAAGCGATCCGCAACGCGTTCCCCGCGATCGGCAACGAATTCGTCGTCAACATCAAAGATACTTCCGTTTTGAATGTCATCGGCGTCACCGAGCTCTTCTTCCAGTCGACTTCGGTCGCCGGGATCACGTATCGCTTCCAGGATACTTTCCTGGTTACGGCGGTGATCTATCTGGTGCTGACCTTTACGACGACATCTATCCTGCGGGTGATCGAACGCAAGATGAACATGCCGGTTTCAAGCGGTCCGTCGAGCACATCGACGACCCTGCTTTTGCATAACCCCGATCGGAAGAAGGTGTGACCATGGCGATCATCGAAGTAGAACATGTATCGAAACGATTCGATGCCCTGGAAGTGCTGAAAGACATCAACATGCAGGTGAACGAAGGCGAGATCGTCTCCATCATCGGCGCCAGCGGAAGCGGCAAATCCACCCTTCTCAGATGCATCAACCTGTTGGAAATCTATGATCAAGGAGTCATCCGTTTCGAAGGCAAAGATATCCGGGAAAACATGAAAGAACTCAATACCTATCGGACGCATGTCGGGATGATCTTCCAGCAGTTCAATCTGTTCGGTCACATGACCGTGATGGAAAACTGCGTGATCGGTCAGACGACGGTCTTGAAGAGAAGCAAGACCGAGGCGCAGGACATGGCGCTCACGTTCCTGCAGAAAGTCGGCATGGAGATGTTCATGGACAAACCCGTGACCTTGCTTTCCGGCGGACAGAAGCAGCGTGTCGCGATCGCACGGGCACTGTGCATGCAGCCCAAGGTCCTGTTATTTGATGAACCGACGTCCGCATTGGATCCCGAAATGGTCGGCGAAGTCCTGCAGGTCATCCGTGACCTGACCCTCGAAGGCCATACGATGATCATCGTGACCCATGAAATGGACTTCGCCAAGGAAGTCTCCGACCGCGTCGTCTTCATGGACCAGGGCATCATCGTCGAAGAAGGCGATCCGGCCGTCCTGTTCGTCGAACCCAAGATGCAGAGAACCAAGGAATTCCTCGCACGATACTTAAGATAAGCACGAAAGTGCTTATTTTTATGGTAGTATAATGCATGGAACGGAGGCTGGCCATGTTCAATCGCATCTATCTCGAAATCACGAATCATTGCAACCAATCCTGCTCGTTCTGTCCTCCGCACAGCCGCAATACACGGTTTTTATCCGTCGCAGAACTGAATACACGCATGCATCTGCTTGCGCGTCATACGCAGAATGTCTATTTCCATGTGAAAGGCGAACCTTTGATGAGTCCGCATCTGGCAGAAGCGCTCGATGCCGCCTACAAAAACCATCTCAATGTCCATCTCGTCAGCAACGGTCTGCTGATTCAAAAACATGGCGCATTGATCCTGGATCACCCTGCCGTGTCAACCATCTCGATCAGCCTGCACAGCTACAGCGAATTGGATGCCTTTGTTCAAGAGAAACATATCCATCAATTGAAAACCTGGCTGGATTCCCAGCGTTCGCACCATCCGCATATCCGCCTGAGGGTATGGGACGCGGATACCGACAGCCATCATAACAGCCGCCATCTGGTCAGACATCTGACCGCTTATGAGATGAGCGAGGCTCCCCGCTCTGCTTACAGTAAATCATTGACACCCAACCTGCATATCCAGAGCGATGTGCGCTTCGATTGGCCCAGTCTGGATGACGGTGAGCACTATCCCGAAGGACGCTGCAATGCCGGCATGATGCTGGCGGTTTTGGCGGACGGCACCGTCACCCCCTGCT
>JBAVGP010000288.1:0-9525 GCA_049684955.1 Erysipelotrichaceae bacterium | reverse complement strand
CCCATGATCCTGCTGAGTATCTTATCGTTGAGCGCTAACGTTGCTGTACTTTGTTTCCAAATTTTCATGATGAAGAAGACGAAAAAGAACCCTCTGAAAGAAGAACTCTATAGTGGATTGAAATCCTATACAGAAGTCATGGTTGCGAATAATCTGGACTCGTAATGATTTGACCAGTCGCACCCTATCTTTGAAAGATTCCGAAATTTGGAATCTTTTCATTATGTGAGGGTATCCAAGCGATTTCATCCCAGCATGATCGTTTGCCGAAAAATCTTGTATTTGTACGTCCGAATCGGATATGATTTCAGTATAGATAACCTTGGGGGAGGGTAACATGAAAAATTGCGAAATATGCGGTGCGCCGATCATTGCGCACAAGAATCTTGGTTGGCCGATATTGGTCACAGATGCCTATCGATGTCCGAATTGTCAAACCGAATATACATTCAACGACAATCCGCTGCACTATATCCTAATAACCGGTCTTTTCTATCTTGTTTCACTGGGATTGTATTATTCGCTGAATTACGAACTCGGCAGAATTTTGGCCACCACCGCAGTCGGATATGTAATCTGCTTTTTCATCCATCTCTATTTCAGGACCCACATGATTTTCACAAAGGTTCGATTGAAATCCGTTGATGATGATCCAAAAAAGAAATTGATTGACCAGATTAGGAAACGGGACTAGACAGACACAAAATGACGCGCATTAAATTATGGATGTGCAGTCGTCAAGAAAATGTTGGGATGCGTTTCGTATGTGGTGGATTCCGCAGAAGGGTGCGAAAATATTGAAGAAGAAAACTGAGATTGAAAAGAAGCATTTGTATTTATTGTCGACAGTATTCACATTCCTCGTTGTGATTTTGATCTACCTGTTTTGGAATCTGGATCGTTTCTATGAATCGCCGGTTTTTTTCGTATATCTGTATGGGATGAGCGCTTTCTATTTCGTGATTTCGGTCTTTTCGGTTGGCTGCAGACTTCCACGCGAAACTATCGGGACATTCTGATGTTCAACGTGGCCAATTTCGTGCTGATGTGCATTTCCTCGAAATTAGTCGTTTATCATGCCTATGCTTTCGGTGACTTATCCATCCTCGAATTGTTTTACACTTCCATGATTTTCGCCGTTTTGCCCACCCTGACCGGTTATTTTCTGGGGGTCATCTATTCGGTGAGCAAGAAAAGGATCTGATCAGTTTGTGGGAATTTTTCGATCAGAAGCAAGGTCATTCCGATTGTTTCGTTTTCACCATTATGGTAGAAAAGATGTAGAAGAGTTCAGTATATCGAAGGATTTTTGGTAAACACAGTGAATACGTCATGTATGGTTTGCAGTCGAAGATTCGGATTGAATGTGAGCACTGAAAAGTAAAACTAAATTTGAAAGAAAGAGGGCAACATGAAAGCGATAGGACTCAACGAAAACTTACCGATCGATGATGAAAGAAGTCTGATGGATGTGGAAGTCCCAAAACCGACAGCCAAAGGCAAGGATCTGCTGGTGAAGGTCATGGCGATCGCAGTGAATCCGGTCGATACCAAAATGCGGAAAAACCGGGCGACCGTGAACGCCCCGCAGATCTTGGGATGGGATGTGGCCGGGATCGTCGAAGCGACCGGCGAAGCGTGCGAGCTTTTCAGACCTGGCGATGAAGTCTATTACGCCGGCGAACTGAGCCGGCCGGGATGCTACAGCGAGTATCATCTCGTCGATGAAAGGATTGTCGGAAAGAAACCCGCGTCGCTGGACTTCGAACAGTCGGCAGCGATTCCGCTGACCGGCATCACGGCCTATGAAAGCCTATTTGACAGACTCAGAGTCGGACGGAAACCGGCGGAAAACAAAGGGAAGACAATCCTCATCATCGGAGCCGCAGGCGGGGTCGGTTCCATGGCCTTGCAGCTTGCGAAAAACGCCGGGCTAACGGTCATCGGCACGGCATCCCGTCCCGAATCGATCCAATGGGTCAAAGCCCATGGCGCCGATGCGGTCATCAATCACTACGAAGCATTCAAATCCCAGTTGACGGAGCTCAGTATTCAAGGCGTCGAATACATCCTGTGTCTGAACGCGACGGCGACGCACTGGAACAACATGGCGGAAGTCATCAAACCGCAGGGAAGCATCTGCTCCATCGTCGATACGGATGCGCCGATCAACCTCAATCTGCTAAAGCCCAAGAGCGTCGGATTCACATGGGAGTTCATGTTCACCCGCTCCATGTTCAAGACCGAGGATATGATCAAGCAACATCTTTTATTGAACGATTTATCCGCGATGATCGATCTCGGCGTCATCAAAACCACCGTCAATCAAGTCATGTCACCGATCAACGCGCAAAACCTGCGGAAAGCGCATAAGTCGCTGGAAGAAGGCAGGACCATCGGGAAAATCGTGCTTTCAGGGTTCTAGAAAACAAACAATATCATCATAAATCGAGCGATACCCGGGAATTCATTTTTCCGGGTATTTTCGTACCTTATGCACACAGAAGTGATGACCGGTTTCAATCCGCGCGATGCGCTTTTCAACTTAGGAAAAGAAGGGGTGCATGCATCGGGGAAGCTATGTTACAATAGTAGAAATCGAGAGGCAGTCGCGTCAAAAGGCTGAAAAAAACACTCGGTTATTTTAGCACGGTCGGATAACCGCAAGGAAGGAAGAAAGTCCCCGGGAATAAATCCATACACAAAACAGCAGGGATTTCGGAGTGACATCTCCCGAACAGCCTGAAGAATATCGACTACACAACTTGAAACGGAGGAAATGCGATGAAGCAGAACATGACGACAACTGATAACGACTTCAGCGCAGAAAGCAATATGCGGCATCTTGATTCGAATCATCAATTTGGCAGATTCATACGCAAAACGGTTGGTTTTTGCCTGCTGATTTTTGTGGTAAGTCTGACATCCGCCTGCAGTAAAACCGCCAAATCAGGCATCATCATCGCCGGTTCCACATCCGTGCAGCCGTTCGCCGAAGCGTTGGCCGAAGAATATATGAAACTCAACAAGGGTCTCGAAATCGACGTCCAAGGCGGGGGATCCGCGGCGGGCATCATGTCGGCTCAGACGAACACCGCCGATATCGGCATGTCTTCGCGTAATCTTACCGGAGACGAGAAGAAACTTTGGTATGTGGAAATCGCCCGGGACGGCTTGGCGGTCATCGTCAATCCGAAGAATCCGGTCGCTAACCTGACGCTTGCGCAATGCCGCGATATCTATTCCGGCGCTATCCATAATTGGAGCCAACTTGGCGGGACCGATCATGAAATCCATGTCATCGCCCGTGAAGAAGGGTCAGGGACCCGTTCCGCGTTCGAAAGCCTGGTCATGAACAAGCTTGAAATCAACTCGCGTGCGATCATCCAGGATTCCAATGGGACCGTAAGGCAACTCGTCGGCGATGATTTCGCGGCGATCGGTTTCATATCGCTCGGATTGGTCAACGATAAAGTCAAAGCCTTGGAACTCAACGGGGTCCAAGCGACCCGCGAAAACGTGATCAACGGCACTTATAATCTTTCCCGTCCTTTCCTTTTCATCACCAACACAGAACCGACCGGTAAAGTGAAGGCTTTCATCGATTATGTGTTGTCTGCCGAAGGCAAGAAACTGCTGAATGCGGAAGGTCTCGTCACTTTCGCTGACGGAGGGACGAAATGAACTTTAAAAAAGAAAAACTATTGGGACTCGGCTTTTTCCTGATCGCTCTGTCGACCTTGTCGGCACTGGCGGTCATCACCATCTTCATCTTTACCGAAGGAGTTCCGGTCATTGCCAAAGTCGGCGTCTTCAACTTCATCTTCGGCATGAAATGGGCTCCGAGTCTTGGTTATTACGGGATTTTCCCGATGATTGTCGGGACTGTCTCGGTCACTTTGGGAGCGGCTCTGATCGGGGTCCCGGTCGCGCTCTGCTGCAGCATTTTCCTGACCGAATTCGCACCGCGTCAAGTCCGCACGATCATGCGTCCGGCGATCCAGCTTCTGGCCGGCATCCCGTCGGTCGTCTACGGATTCTGGGGGCTGACGTTCATCGTGCCTTTGATACGGACGTATCTGGGCGGTCCCGGGTTAAGCATCCTGGCCGGTTCGCTGATTCTGGCGATCATGATCCTGCCGACCATCATCAGTATTTCAGAAGTGTCGCTGCTTTCATTACCCGGACTCTATAAGCAGGGTTCGCTCGCGTTGGGCGCGACCCATTGGCAGACCATCCACAAAGTCCTGTTGCCTTCGGCGAAATCCGGCATCATGGCCGCGATCGTGCTGGGTATCGGACGAGCCATCGGCGAAACGATGGCGGTCATCATGGTGCTCGGCAACGCTACGGCTTTACCGCGATCGATCCTCGATCCGGCACGTACGTTGACCACCAATATCGGCATCGAAATGGGCTATGCTTCCGGCACGCACCAGCAGGCGCTGTTCGCGACCGGCATCGTGCTGCTCGTGATCATCATGATCCTCAATTTGATCGCCCAGTATATCGTCAGAAATGAGGTGAGAGATTGAAACGGATCAGCCCGAAGACATCCGAGAGGATTGCGAAGACGATCATCTGGTTCGTATCGATCCTCGTCGTCATCCTGTTGTTTTTCATCGTAGGATATATTCTCGTGAAGGGCGTACCGACCCTCACCTGGAAGTTTTTGACCGAAAATCCAACCGATATGGGACGCTCCGGCGGGATTTTCTCGACCATCGTCAGCACGATGATGGTGACGGCCGTCGCGATCGTCGTGGCGACGCCTTTCGGAGTCGGAACGGCTTTCTTCCTTACCGAATTTACCCGTGAAAGCCGATTTACGCGCGTCATCCGATTCAGCGCCGAATCATTGGCGGCGATCCCGTCGATCGTCTATGGACTTTTCGGTTTCATCTTCTTCGTCATCGATCTGAAACTTGGCTGGTCAGTCCTTTCGGGCGGTCTTACGATGGCGGTCATGATTCTGCCGACCATCATCCGGACTTCCGAGGAAGCCATCCGTTCGGTCCCCGTGAAATACCGCGAAGTCAGTTATTCCTTAGGCGGGACGAAATGGCAGACGATCGTCGGAGCCGTGCTTCCTTCCGCTTTCCCGGGCATCGCGACCGGTGTCATCCTGGGCATCGGACGCTGCGTCGCCGAGACGGCCGCGGTCATTCTGACTGCGGGATCCGCTTTACGCCTCCCGACCTCGGTCTTGGATCCGGCCCGCACCATGGCGGTGCATTTCTACATCCTGGCGCGCGAAGGCATCTCGATGGAACGCGCTTACGGAACGGCCTCGTTATTGATCATCATCATTCTGGCCATCAACATCGCGGCGAATATGATCGTAAACAGATTTGTCGCCAATGGCAGATAGAAGGACGAACATGACTCATCAATCGAAAATCATCATAAAAAACCTGAACTTTTTCTTCAAGGATAAACAAGTCATCAAGGATGTCAATCTGGAGATCCACGCCAATGAGATCTATGCGCTGTTCGGTCCGGCCAACAGCGGGACGACGACGCTTTTCCGCGCCATCACCCGGTTGAGCGATCTGGATGTCGGGGCACGCATGGAAGGCGAGATCCTGCTGGACGGGAAAGATATCCGTTCACCTGATGTCAGCGTTACCGACCTCAGACGGCGGGTCGGGATGGTCTTCGAAGAACCGGTGACATTACCGATGTCGATCTTCGACAATGTCGCCTATGGACCGCGCATGAGCGGGATCAAAGATAAAGCCATTTTGGCTGAGAAAGTCGAAAGCGCCCTGAAAATGTGCGTGCTTTGGGATGAAGTGAAAGATCGTCTGCATACACCGGCGCTGAGGCTCTCAGGAGGCCAGCAGCAACGTCTTTGCATCGCCCGCGTGTTGGCGCTAGGTCCCGATGTAATCCTCCTGGACCGCCCGTGCGCAGCCTTGGATCCGATCTCGACCTACAAGATCGAAGAATCGCTCCAGCAGCTCAAAGAACACTTCACCATCCTCATCATCCCGCACAATGTGCAGCAGGCCGGGCGCATCGCCGACCGGAGCGGGTTCATGCTGATGGGTGATCTGATCGAACAAGGCCCGACCAAAGAGATGTTCACCAACCCGAAAGACCAGCGGACGAGCGACTATATAACGGGTCGCTTCGGATAATCAACCGCATATTAATTTAACGTAAGGAATAGAATGAACCGAAAGAATCGTATCCTGATACCAGCTAGTTTGATTATCCTTAGTTAGCGGTAATCTGATGGATTCGTATTCAAGATATTTTTGACAATCAGCACCAGATACAAAGAACTGCGATCATCACAGTTCTTTTCTAATTTATCAAAGTATTCATGACGAACGGACATACTAAATGGATATCGAGAGCTGCTTACATCGGTCACATACCAATACTTCGAAATCATCTGCAATTCCTAAATCATCGTTCAATCGGAAGATCACACTGATCCATGAAACCTTCGGGGGGTACGCCCAGTCCCTGGATCAGCCGCGCCCAATAATTGACCTGCGCCACGGTGGTGACCAAAATCACGATCTCCCGTTCGCTGAAGTTTTGGATCAAACGGTCGGAAACCTCTTTCGGCATCACGATCGGCGTCGCGCACAGATGCCTGACATAATCCAGGACGAAGAGTTCCTTATCGCTGAATGAGTTTGCTTCCGTGAGGGAAATCCGGCCCGCAAGGGCGTCCATTTCCATCTCCGTGATCCCATCGGCCTGATAACCGAATGAATTCATATCGATGCAGAACGGGCAGGAAACCGAAAGGGAAGTCTGCACGCGGACCAGTTTCAGGATCCTTTTGTTTAAATCCTTATCTCCATGCGCCACCAGTGATTCCATGATGCCTGAACTGATCGCGGCTTTCGGATACCACGCCAGCAGCTTCGGTACCAAAAGATCCTTGCCGGTGACTTTGCGGGAGATCCCGATCCCGATCCGCAGGAAGAAAGGGATTTTCATTGGCGCGCTGATGAATGCCTGATTCTTGTTCGGTTGAATGGGTTGCATAGAGGTCTCCTCTTACTGTTTTTCTGATGGCAATATCGTATACCCATGTGCGAAAAGGCATTGTGACAATATCACCGTAGTCAGCGGATTCACGCCGCATTGACCAATGTTCCGAAGAAACATCGCTTTTCCGCAATGATCGATTTTGCGTAGGTCCCATATACCGCATAAATAAATCCATATTTTTGAGATAAATCGCATAAAGTCTTTTTTTTCATTTCATTTGAGGTTAGAATTAAAAAGCAATGGACGGAATATCAAGCTCCATCGGACAAACGAAAGGGGTTTCGCATGATAAAAGCAGTCATTCTGGATATGGACGGGACGATGATCGATACCGAAGTGCAATCCTCGCTGGATTGGCCGGCCGTCGGTGAGAAATTCGGGTTCGAAGTTGATCAAAAATTTATCCAGACATTTCTCGGTTTGACCGGAAAAGTCAAGACCGAACGGCTGACCGCGATTCTGCCTGCATCCATCGACGCGAAAGAAGTCATGCTTTATTACCATAATCTGGTGAAAGCGCGCTTCAAACGCGACGGGATCTATGTCAAACCGGGATTGACGGAATTGTTGACCTATTGTAAATCCAGAAAACTGAAACTGGCGGTCGCATCCGCTTCGTCCTATGACCGTATCATCGATATCCTGACCAGCATCGACGTCCTGTCCTTCTTCGACGTCATCGTGGCCGGCGACATGATCACACATCAGAAACCGGATCCGGAAATCTATGCAGTGACGACCCGAAAACTCGGATTCCAACGTGACGAATGCATCGTCATCGAAGACAGCCGGGTCGGCATCGCCAGCGCTTCCGCAGCCCAAACATTAGCCGTGCTCGTGCCTGATGTCGAGGAACCGGATGAGATCATGCTGAGCCAGTGCACCTATTGCGTCGCTACGCTGCAGGATGTGATCGGCATCATCGAAGCTCTCTTGGCATAATCAGGGATTCTGGAATTTCGCTTTTGAAAGGCAGGGGAAAAACATGTTCACACCGTTTCAAATCATAAGCATCACCTTGTTTACCGCAATTGTATCGTATGATACCATGCATACCCAATTGATGAATTATGGTCGATTGGTATTCTGCGGCCTGGTCGTCGGCATGATCATGGGGAATGTCCCCGAAGGCTTGCTGATCGGCGGGACGATGGAATTGATGTCGTTGGGCGTCGGCGGTTTCGGCGGCGCGGCGATCCCGAACTATATGCTGGGCGCCATCATCGGCATCGCGTTCGCGGCGGTTTCGGGCGGCGGCATGGAAGCAGGTTTGGCGGTCGGTATCCCGGTCGCCGCATTGGGTGTCCAGTTGGATGTCTTCTCACGCATGATCAGTTCCTTCTTTCTCCATAAAGCGCAAAGCAGCCTGGAAAAGATGGATCTCAAAAATATGTATCGCTGGATTTTCGCCGGCATGTGGCCGCGCATCTTGTTTCTGATGCTGATCGTATTCCTGGCGCTGACGGCCGGATCTTCCGTGATCGTCTCCTTGCTGGCATTGATGCCGCCCTGGCTCAGCCAAGGTCTCAACATCGCCGGCGGTGTTTTGCCTGCTTTAGGATTCGCGATCCTCTTGAAATATCTGCCGTTGACCAAGTATTTCATCTATGCGATGCTCGGCTTCCTGCTGTCATCCTACTTCAGCATGCCGATCATCGGTGTCGCATCGTTCGGGTTCATCGTCGCCTATGTCATCTATACCCAAAACGAACGGGAAGCGAAAGCCAATCCTTTGGAAAGCATCAACGGTATCGAAGTCGTCCATGACCGCATCGTATTGGTCAAAAAGGACGTCTTGCGGGCGCGGAACCGCTGGATGACCACCAACCAGGTCTGTTTCAATTATGAATCCATGCAGGCTGCGAGCGTCGTCTACGCGGTCGGACCGAGTCTGGAGAAAATCTATCTCGGTCATCCCGACGAGCTTCAAAACTCGCTCAGAGCGCATTTCCGCTTCTTCAATACCCAGCCTTGGATGGCGAACCTGATTTTGAGTTCCGCGTTGGCCGTCGAAGAGAACGGCGGTGAGAACGCGATCGAAGCTGCCTCGACCATCCGTACGTCCCTGATGGGTCCGTTCGCGGGGTTAGGTGATTCCATCTTGACCGTACTGCCGAAAACCATCTTCGGTGCCATCGCGGCGTATATGGCGATCGAAGGGAACGCGACCGGGGTCCTGATGTGCCTGATCCTCGGCTTAATCATGGTCGCATTCCGCATCAAACTCTGGGATCTCGGTTACAAACAAGGCGTCAAATTCGTCACATCCAGCCAAAGCCGGCTGAAGAGCATCACCGACGCGGCTTCCGTCATGGGCTTGGTGGTCGTCGGGGCCTTGATCGCTTCCAATGTGAAAGTCAGCGTACCGGTCGTATTCACGATCGGCGAGTCAGTCACTAAACTGCAGGACATCTTCAACAAGATCATGCCGAACATGCTGCCTTTGCTGGTCGTGATCGTCACTTATTGGGCTTTAGGCAAGAAAAAGATGACTTCCGCCAAGATGGT
>JBAVGP010000287.1:0-9319 GCA_049684955.1 Erysipelotrichaceae bacterium | reverse complement strand
CCACCAGCATGATCAATGATGCCGAAGCGAAAGGTCTGTTGAAAGAGGGCAGCGTCATCGTCGAACCGACAAGCGGAAACACCGGTATCGGTCTGGCCTATATCGCAGCCGCCAAAGGGTATCGGATCATATTGACGATGCCGGAAACGATGTCGATCGAACGCCGCAAACTCTTGTTGGCGTATGGCGCCGAGCTGGTGCTGACCGAAGGATCCAAAGGGATGAAAGGGGCGATCGCGAAAGCCGAAGAAATCACCCGCGATACACCGAATGCCTTCATGCCCCAACAATTCGAGAATCCCGCGAATCCTGCCGTCCACTTCAAGACGACCGGTCCTGAAATCTGGCGCGATACCGACGGTGTCGTCGATTATCTGGTCGCCGGCGTAGGAACGGGCGGAACGATCACCGGAACAGGGGAATATTTGAAATCCGTCAATGCAAATGTTAAGATAATAGCAGTAGAGCCCAAAGATTCGCCGATGTTGAGCGAAGGGAAGGCCGGTCCCCATAAAATCCAAGGGATCGGTGCAGGTTTCATCCCCCAAACGCTGAACACATCGATCTATGATGAAGTCTTCACGGTCGAGACCGAGCAGGCTTATGAAGCCGCGCGGGAACTTGCCCGGACCGAAGGGGTCCTGGCCGGCATCTCGTCCGGGGCGGCCCTCTACGCAGCGATCCAGATCGCCAAACGTCAAGAAGCAGCCGGGAAGACGATCGTCGTCATCCTGCCTGATTCGGGCGAACGATATCTGTCGACGCCGTTGTTCGGAGCGATCGACTAAAAGAAAGAGGAGTTTCCGATGAATCCAAATAGAAAACGGATTGTTGAGATTACTACGTTGGGACTGTTTATTGCGATTATTTTTGTCATGACGTTCGTCCCGAATATCGGGTATATCCAGGTCAACATCCTGACAATCACCACAATCCATATCCCGGTCATCATCGGATCCGTTTTTTTGGGACCTTTAGGTGGTTTGGTCCTTGGTTTGACATGGGGCGTCACGAGTTGGCTGAAAGTATTGACATCGGTCGTCTCGCCGCTTGAAAAAGCGTTGTTTCTGAATCCTCTCATCTCGATCGTTCCGCGCGTCTTGGTCGGATTGGCGGTTTCCTATGCTTACCTCGCATTGAAAAAGTTCATCAAGAAAGAACCGGTCAGAGATATCGTGGTCGCAGTCATCGGTCCTGCAGCGAATACGATTCTGGTCCTTGGGGCCATCACCTTGTTTGCGGGAGGAACCGCGTTCCCTCAGAACGAAACCTTGACCAGGATCATCGCGACCTTGATCAGTACCAACGGCATCGTCGAGATCGTCGCATCCGTATTGCTTGTGCCGATTATCCTTCGTCGTCTACGCAAAATAAGAAATGTCTGATTGAAAAAGCCCCTCATCGCATCTGGATGACGGGACTTTTTTTGTGGTCGGCTGTTTACTTTTGATACGCTTTCAGCAAATCCGCGATGATGAATTTATGCATCTGAAGGAACGCCTGCGTAACCCGGTTGGTCTGGTCGGGACTTCCGTTGTTCAACATATCTTCCATCAAGGTCGGCACGATCTGCCATGAGAATCCGTATTTGTCTTTCAGCCACCCGCATTGTTCGGCTTCGGGGACAAATGACAAATGTTCCCAATAATAATCTATCTCTGCCTGAGTGTCGCAATAGACGATGAATGATATCGCTTCACTGAAATCAAACGGATACTCATAGGCGCTGTCCATCGCCGCGAAGGCTTGGTTTTCAAGATCAAAGGATATATGTTTAATCATTTCCGGATGATTCGGTTCCATTCCCTCACCATAGCGATCCAAACCGTTGATTTTGGCATGGTTGAACAAGGTGGTATAATCTTTGATCGCCGCTTCACACTTTCCGACGTTATCCCCGACAAACATCATCGTGGGAGTGATCTTCTGACTAAAGGGTATGTCGCCCATCAGCATGATCTGCCAGGATACGCCGAATTTGTCGACGACCCAACCGTAATGTTCGCTGAACGGATAGGTGTCCAAGTCCATCATGGCGTTTCCGCCCTCGATCAAACGATTCCATAAGGCATCGACTTCTTCTTTCGAAGTACAGGCGATCAGAAACGATACGGATGGATTGATCGTAAAAAAGGGACCTGCGGAGATGAACATGAACTTCTGTCCGTATAACTCAAGGGTGACGGATTGCGCATCACCTGAAGGCGTATCATGGATGACATAACGGCCTAAATCTTTGGATTTTGGGAAAACGGAGAGATAGAAATCGGCCGCCTCCCAAGCTTGCGTATCGAACCATAAATGGGGAACGATCTTTTGCATACTTCCTCCTTGTCTTTGAACTTTCGAAATAATTAGAACGAAGGTCCATGGAATGATTCCATTGTAGTCCGGCCTCGGAAATACTTCATCTTGATTGCCCGCAGCAAGTAAAACGTATTACATGATCGATTCTAACGCTCATATTCATGGTCATATCAATATGAGAATGATTCTCAACATAGTATGATAATTACATGATTAGGAGGTATTCATAATGAAATACACACTACCCACATTACCATATGCCGTCGATGCGTTGGAACCGTATATCGATGCGCAGACCATGACCATCCATCACACCAAACACCATCAAGCCTATATCGACAATCTCAACGCGGCCCTGGATAAACATCCGGATTTAGCCGACACGCCGCTTGAAAGTCTGCTGGCCAATCTCAATGCATTGCCGGAAGATATCCGGATGGCTGTCCGCAATCACGGCGGCGGAACGTACAACCATAATTTGTTCTGGACGATCCTAACCCCGCAAACCGGGCAGGAACCCAAAGGTTCCTTACTGAAAGCATTGGTCAGGGACTTCGGAAGTCTGGATGCATTCAGGGACAGTTTCTCCAACGCTGCCAAAGCCCGCTTCGGAAGCGGCTGGGCTTGGTTGATCGTGACGCCTGAAAAAACACTTAAAGTCGTATCGAGTGCCAATCAGGATGTTCCGCTGGGCGAAGGTAAACCGATCCTTTGTCTGGATGTCTGGGAACATGCCTACTACCTGCATTACCAAAATCGCCGTCCGGATTACATCAGCGCGTTCTGGAACATCGTAAACTGGGACGAAGTCAGCAAGAATTTCGCCGCGATTCTCTAAAAATAATTTCCCTCCTCCCCCCCTATAGCCCGGCATTGTCCGGGCATTTTTATTTATGGTATAATGGTGCAGTAAAAGAGGACTCTATGAACAGAAACAGCACACAACCGGTTTATGCGCAAATCGCCCTGGATATCGCCGCCCGGATAGCGCGCGAAGACTTGAAAGAAAACACCCGGATTTCCGGCCGTTCGCTGATGTCGAGCGAATATGGGGTTTCACCTGAAACCATCCGCCGTTCACTCAGCTTATTGGAAGAGACGGGCATCGTCGAAGTACGTCACAACAGCGGCGCCGTGATCAAGTCGAAACAGCAGGCGCTGCTTTATCTCGAACGTTACAGCGGGAAGAACGACGTGCATTTTCTCAAACATGAATTGAAACTGTTGATGCTTCAGCGCGAGAAACTCGACAACAAGATCGTCGACATGGTTTCCCAGATCGCCGATCTTAATCAGAAATACAGTTTTTCCGACCCGTTGATGAAATTCGAGATTCCGATCCCGCAAGGTTCGCATATCATCGGGAAATCGATCGCCGAATCGGAATTCTGGCAGAACACCCAGGCAACCATCATCGCGCTGTCGCGCGACGGACAGATGATGCTTTCTCCGGGTCCTACCGCGGTTTTCCAAGTGAAGGATACGGTCATTGTGATCGGCGACATCCAGTTGGCCGATAAAGTCAAAGAATTCGTAAGAAAGAAAAAATAGTCCGTCACGGACTATTTCAATTGAGGCAACTATATGGAATTGTTAGCACCGTCGGGAAGTAAAGAAGCGCTCATCGCCGCCGTCCAAAGCGGTGCCGATGCGGTTTATCTGGGTGGGAAAATGTATGGGGCGCGTGCCAACGCCGCCAATTTCGACCTGAAGGAGCTGGCCTGGGTGATGGGGTATTGCCGGAAGTTCGGCGTCAAAGTCTATGTCACGGTCAACACATTGATCTTCGAGGATGAATTCGAGGATCTGTTCAAGTACGTCGATGACCTGGTGAATCTGCATGTGGATGCGCTGATCTTGCAGGATGTCGGGTTGGCGGTCGCCTTGAAGCAACGCTATCCCGATCTGCCCCTGCATGCCTCGACCCAGATGCATATCCACAATGTCAAACAAGTGGAATGGGCGAAGACGCTCGGTTTCGTTCGGGTCGTCGCGGCGCGTGAAACTCCTATTGATATCATCCGCAAGATGACCGCGATCGGGATGGAAATCGAAACCTTCGTGCATGGCGCTTTATGTGTCAGCTACTCAGGTCAATGTCTGATGAGCAGCGTGATCGGCGGACGCAGCGGGAACCGAGGCGAATGTGCCCAACCTTGCCGACTGCCCTATACCCTGAGTGAAGAAATAAACGGAAAACCAACCGACATCATGACCGACGGGGATTTCCTGCTTTCACCCAAAGATCTGTGCACTTTGAAAGATATCCAGAAACTGAAGGAAGCCGGGGTTGCCAGCTTGAAGGTCGAAGGGCGTATGAAACGTCCGGAATATGTCGCCCAAGTCATCTCGTCTTATCGTAAGCAACTCGACCAAGCGATGAATCCGGTGCGATTGGTCGAAGAAGAGAAAGCGATGGCGCAGATTTTTTCACGGGGATTCACGGCAGGGTATCTGTTCAACGCGAAGCCTTCCGAAGTGCTGAATAGTAAAACCAGCAGCCATGTCGGGTTGGAAATCGGCGAAGTCAGCCATTGCGATGGGAAATACATCCATATCAAACTCAAAGAAATGCTTCATCAGGGTGACGGAATCCGTTTGGTGAAAGGGAACTTCGAGGAAGGATTCACCGTCAACTTCCTTTTCAAAGAAGGAAAACTCGTCAGCTCAGCCACCGGTGCGGCGCAGCTGAACCAACATATGAATATTCCGCCGGGTTCGAAGATCTTCCGGACGACCGATGTGAAGCAGATGGAAGAATTGAACCGCCAGATCCAGAAGCATGAGCGGAAAGTGCCGGTCAAAATGACCCTCGTCTTTCATGTCGGTAAGCCGGCGATTTTGGCTGCGGAAGTCCGCGGCATCCGGGTTGAAATGCAGAGCGAGGAACTTGTACAGCCGGCGCAGAACGCCCCGATGGGGATCGATAACCTGTCGAAAGTCCTGATGAAAATCCAGGATACGATGTTCTCGATCGACAAGATGGAATTCAAGCTCGAGGGAGCGGGGTTCATGCCGGTCGGACAACTCAATGCCCTGCGCAGAGTCGTGCTCGAAGAAACGCAATTACGGTTAAGTATGCAATATACGCCGTATATGAAAGCGGAAGAAGGGTTCACACCGAATAAAGCGGAGGATATTCCGAACATCATCGTCACGGTGCGGACGAAAGAACAGAAAGAAATGGCATTGCGTCACGGATTGTCCGTTTTTACGGAAATCCCGGGACTACTCGATGCGCAAACCGGGTTCATCCCGCCGCGTGCCGATCATACATCCGCAAGATCCGACCAAGCAATCCTGATGCTTCCATACTTTATGCCCCAACATGAAAATCAGATTTGTTATGGCGATTTCGGTCTGAATGTCGCCAACTCCCGCAGCGCCGCGTATTTCCTGAACCAAGGGTTGAAATCCGTGTTGGCATCCGTCGAATTACCCAGCGCCAAGATCATCGAACTGGCGAAGGGGATGGAAAAGGACTACGGAAGCAGTGCCGGACTCGAAGCGTTGGTTTACGGGAAACGCGAACTGATGGTCATGCGGACTTGTCCGATCGCGGTGCAGTTCAAAACGACGCCGTTGCACTGTGCGCTTTGCCATCAGCGTTCGTTCGCATTGAAAGACCGTAAAGGCATCCGTTATCGGATGGAAGGCGATGCCACCTGTGCGATGCGCATCTATGAATCGTCAGCGCTGGATCGCATCGGCGAGATCACCAAACTGAAAGAAAACGGCATCCAACGGTTCCGTATCGTGCTGGATCAGGAATCCGGTCAGGAAACCGATAAAATCCTGCAACGGGTTTTATCCGAATTAACCTAATATTCACAAAAATCCCTGTCGAACAGGGATTTTCCTTATTTAAAGAGTGCTATAATAAAGCAAACAAAAGGGGCAAATTTATGAAACTCACCAAAACTGAGCGTAGTTGGGTTCTCTATGATGTGGCGAACTCCGCGTTCATCCTGATCATCACCGCAACCATTCCGATTTATTTCCGTGATGTGTTAGCCACCGGTTTGGATGCGCATGTCGTTTCGCAGTGGATGTACATCGCGACATCCGCCAGCGTGCTGGTCCTCGTGGTCTTGTCGCCGATCTTGGGCGCGATCGCGGATTATCAGGGCATGAAGAAAAAACTGTTCGTCGGGTTCTTGTCGCTGGGACTTCTGATGGGACTGTCATTCACCGTCGTCCATTCGTGGCAGGCGTTCTTATTGTTGTTCGTGCTAGCTCGCATCGGTTATTCAGCCTGTAACGTTTTCTATGATTCGATGTTGGTGGATGTCGCCAGCGACGAGCGCATGGACGCCTTGAGCGGTTATGGCTATGCTTTCGGATATATCGGCAGCACGATCCCGTTCATTCTCGGAATCGCCTTGATTTTCATCAAGCCGTTTGGTATCAGCGTCACCTTGGCGATCCAGTTATCCTTCCTGATCACTTTCCTTTGGTGGGGCTTGTTGAGTATCCCTCTACTGAGGAATGTCAAACAAACATATTCACTTCCGCCGCAGAAACATATCGTGAAGAAATCCTTCAGCCGGATCGGCGTCACTTTCAAAAAGATCCGTGAAAACAAGAAGATGTTCTTCTTCATCATCGGCTATTTCCTCTATATCGACGGTGTTTATACGATCATCTCCTCCGCTTCCACCTTCGGCGGCGAAGTCGGTATCAATTCGACGGCGATGATCGCAGCGCTGTTGCTGACCCAATTCGTGGCGTTTCCGTTCGCCATCCTGGCCGGTCCGCTGGCCAAGAAATTCGGTTCGCTGACGATGATCAAATTCTATATCCTGATCTACATCTTCGTCGCGATCTTCGGCTTCCAGCTTTCGAAGACCTGGGAATTCTGGGTGTTGGCGATCATCGTCGGCTTAGCCCAAGGGGGTATCCAATCGATTTCCAGATCCTATTTCGGTAAGATCGTCCCGAAGGAAGAATCCAATGAATATTTCGGGTTCCTGGATATCTTCGGAAAATTCGCGGATTTCTTCGGACCGATCATCATGGCGATTTCCGCCTCGTTATTTCAGTCTTCGCGTATCGGCATCCTGTTCCTGGTCGTATTCTTTATCGCCGGTTTCTTCCTGATCGACAAAGTCGACAAACTGGATAAACTCGAAAAACAATCGTCTTAAAAAACATCTTTGCTTTGCGAAGATGTTTTTTTTATAAGAAAGGGGAACAATGATGGACAGTGCACTTTTATTCGGCATGGGGGCGCTTTTGATTTCGATCGTCTTGGCACAATCGATCGCGCTTTTCCGCAAAGCTTGGAAGCAGGGGGTGGCGATCGGATTGGATACAGCAGTCATGAAGAATACGGTGAAATCCAGTGCGGTTTTCTCCGTTGTTCCGTCAATCCCCATCGTCATCGGTTTGGTCACGATGGTTCCGTTGCTCGGCATCGCCTTGCCTTGGATCCGCCTCAGCGTCGTCGGAGCCGTACAATATGAGCTGTTCGCAGCGGACGCAGCTGCCAAAGCGGCTGGTTTGACCAGTCTGACCGAAGGGCTGACCGCTTCCGCTTTCGCTTCCGCCGCTTGGATCATGACGTTGTCGATCCTGGGTGGGTTGGTGCTGGTGATCTTCTTCTTACGGAAATACATGGACAGGCTGGAAGCATTCCACAAGAAGAACGAACGTCTGGCGGAAATCGTCATCGCGGCGCTGTTCATGGGATTGGTCGCGACCATCGGCGCGCAGCAGGTCGCACGCGGCGGGATGTATCTGGTCGCCTTGCTTCTCAGTATGGGATTCATGGTGATTTTCGGGATATTGGTGAAGAAATATAAATGGCTGGAGAGTTTCGCATTACCCATCTCGATGTTGGCGACGTTGATCGTCGTCTACTTCCTCGTGGTCTAGGGGGAAACTATGAAAAACTATCATGATGAAATACATAAAGTTGGACGTATCTATGCCATCGCGGCCTTGTTGGCGATGTTGGCTGTCCCGCTTTCAATCAGTATCAGCACCGGTGCTTGGCCGACCTGGGATATCTTAGGCAAAGGGCTGTTGGCGGTCGGGAGCATCTATATTCCGGTCACGATCATCGAAGTCATCAATTACGCTCCGATGTTGGGTATTGGTGGCTCGTATCTGGCGTTCGTCACCGGGAATATCGCGAACATGAAACTTCCCGCGGCGCTGACCGCGATGAAACAGGCGAACGTCGTCCCGTTGAGCGATGAAGGTGAAGTGATCGCGACATTGGCCATCGCAGTTTCTTCCATCGTCACGACGATCATTCTGATTCTTGGAATTTTGATCCTGCTGCCTTTCAAGGATGTGTTGATCACGAACCTTTCGCCGGTAGCCGATTATATCCTGCCTTCGATCTTCGGAGCCTTGGGTGTCGTATTCGTCGCCCGTGAATGGAAACTGGCGATCGTTCCGACAATCGTGATGTTGCTTCTGTTTTTGTTTGTCATCAAAGCCGATGGGATACGGGCTGTCCTGGTACCTGTCGCCAGTTTGATCTCATTGGTTGCCGCACGTTGGATGTGGAAGAAAGGATGGGTCAAATGAGCACTGAAATCACCCGCTTGCAGGAAGCGTTGCGCACCCGCACCATCAGTAATCTGGATCGTTCACGCATCGATTACAGTCAATTCGATGATCTGCATCGTATACTGCGCAAAAACTACCCCACGGTTTTCAAGACCGCCGAATGCACGGTGATCGGGAACCACAGTCTGATCCTGCAAATCAAGTCGGCCGACGCGAAACAACTGCCGGTCGCCATGATGGGACATATCGATGTCGTCCCGGTCGTGGAAGAGAATTGGAAATATCCGCCTTTCGATGCGGAAGAACATGATGGCTATATCTACGCACGTGGTGCCTTGGATATGAAGGGTCAAGTCTGCGCGATGTTCGAAGCACTCGAAGACATACTAAATCAGGGGACGACCTTTGACCGGGATGTCTATCTGCTCATCGGACATAACGAAGAAACCGGCAGTCAGGCGCCGGATTCAGGCGCCCGTCTGTGCATGGA
>JBAVGP010000286.1:0-2265 GCA_049684955.1 Erysipelotrichaceae bacterium | reverse complement strand
AATTAAGCCCTATGATTTAATCCCCGTATTGAGTTATTTTATCCTTGGCGGGAAATGCCGCCACTGCCATACGAAGATTTCAATCAGATACCCAATGATCGAGTTGTTGAATGGTCTGCTCTATTTATGGATCTTCCTTCTATTCGGAATCACCGCAAACAGTGTTCTATTAATGGCATTCAGTTCGGCATTGATCGTAATAACGATGATAGACTACGATACGATGGATATTTATGATGGACCGTTGATTCTAATCCTGGTTCTCGGGATTATCCGATTAGCCTTGAACTTCTCATCTTTTCCTTCAGCAATGTTGGGCGGGTTGATTGTCAGCGTCCCTCTCTACATCATCGCTGTCCTTACAAAGGGGTTCGGTGGCGGTGACATTAAATTGATGACTGTCGCCGGTTTCTTCCTCGGAGCTAAGATTACAGTTGTGGCAATGCTATTCGGAATCGTAAGCGGAGGGATTTGGGGGATAATACTTCTGGTATTCTTTAAGAAGGATGGCAAAGCGATGATTCCTTTCGGACCATTTCTTTGTGCAGGGTTATACATCGCAAGTCTCTATGGAATCCAGCTTGCGAATTGGTATATCGGACTAATCATCCATTAAGCTTAGTTGACAGGGATGATCGGAGCATTAGGAATCGTATTGGGCTGCGGAGTGAGTTTTGTGATCGTATAGTAATCAACGGTTACGATCCCCGAACCTTGCGTGAAATCATAATTGGCATGGGTGACAAAGGCTGTCGTATCCCAGAAAGCAATGGTATCCAGCAAACCGCTAAAAACCGCATAAGATGTTTGAAATTTGAATGTGACGATTGTTTTGACAAGCTCAGCATCGGTAGTCGGAATCGTCGTTGTACCAGCTTTGATCTGATTGTAGCTGTCGACTAATTCACGAACCTTATAGGGGAATCCCGCATTGACGTAAGTGGGATTCTCAGGTTTTGAAATTGCCGGCTGTCCGACTTCGAACCCTGTCATGATAACGCCGCTGCGTGTGAGGAACGGTAATGTCCAACGTTCAAACTCGGCGCTGAAAAGCGGAGATTCGATATGGCTGAATTTTTCATTTGCGGTAACGATTACTGCTTCGAGATCAGTTTTAATCTTATTCTCGATCATTAATTGGGCTTCCATCGTCATTTTCTCAGCTTTGAGGGTGTTTAGTTTTGCTTGATTCGCTGCGATGTCTTTATTCAATGGACTAAAAACAAAGAAGAAGAAGGCGGCGATTACAAGTGCAGTCGTCAAGATGAATAGTAGAAACTGTTCGCGTTTTGTTAGTTTCATATCAGTTACCTACTTTCAAAATCGCGGTCACTTTACCGACATATCGCGTTCCCGTACCGGCAGCTTCAGTCGTATATCCTTCGTAGATCACATCTTCAAAGAATTTCGTATTTTGTAATCGGATCGCATATTCGGAAGGTCTTGAATAATCAGGACTGTAGAGATATATCGTAAACCATTGCCCATCGAAAGAAATTGACTTTAACGATGTTCCGACCGGCATGTTGACAGCTAATTTACGAAGCAACAATGTGTTGACGCGAGGGAATACGCCGAAGGAGGCATTCAATTGGTCAAGCACGGCATCAATATCATTGATGTCTTTTATTTGTTGCTGACCTTGCTGAATCACAGCAATCCTTGCTTTCAATGTTGGATCATTGACATACGATTCAGTTGTCTTTATGTCGTTTTTCAATCCATTGTTGTCGAGCATAAGTTTGAAGCTGTAGGCTCCCAAGAGCAATGCGACACCCAGAAAAATAATCCCAAATACGGCTAAACGATCCGTCTTGGCAGATTTTCTCTTTTCAATCGCCAAGTAACTATCCATTAAGTTAATGTTTTGTTTTTTCATGATTATTTCCTCAACAGAGATCCGACAGCATAGATTTTATAGTAATGTGGCGTATCCGTTTCATCGGTGACGAAGGAGGGTTTCGGGAATATCGATGTATCGATCTGCAGATTGTCATTGATACTCTTTACGGCTTGTTCTAAGAAATCCACTTTGCCGAAGAGGTAGATATGCTTGATGGCTTGGCGGGTTGGTCGTGTGAACTGGAACTGAACCATTTTATTGATATTATCTTCGATGATTCCGACTAGTTCTTTCCTGTCTGTTGTATTAAAATCAGCGATTTTCGTATTTCGGGTTAAAACATATTTTCTTTCTTCAAACAGGTAGAGTTTCAACACACCGTCTTCAATGTCAGCAATGATGACGGGTTCACCGCTATCCGC
>JBAVGP010000285.1:0-1631 GCA_049684955.1 Erysipelotrichaceae bacterium | reverse complement strand
GGCCAAGGCAGGAGTCTGACCATGTCGATTGATACGCGGAATATCGAGCAAATGTTGTCCGAGCTGCGCTCGGCGAGTTCGGTCGCCCAGGGCAAGTCGGCTCAGGGTGCGCAGGCGGCCGGCGGCGTCGATTTTTCGCAAGTGTTGAAGTCCGCCATCGACCAGGTCGGGCAGGCGCAGCAGCAGGCCCAGCAGATGACCGAAAACTTCGCCACCGGCCAGGACAACGTCAATTTGCAGGACGTCATGATCAACCTGCAGAAAGCCAATCTCTCCTTCCAGCAGATGGTGCAGGTGCGCAACAAGCTGGTCTCCGCTTACCACGACATCATGAACATGCCCGTCTGACGGGCGGTTCGTCTTCCACAATGCGTTTGCGGGTTTTCTCCGGGCTGGTCCTGCTGTTCCTGGCGCCACTATGCGCTGCGCAGGGCGTGGACGTCGGCAAGCCGTCGGCATTGCGCAACCTGGTGCCGGCACAGCAACTCGAACAGGAGGCGGCCGGCGAATACCGGCAGTTGAAGCAGCAGGCCGCCGCCAAGGGTGCGCTGGCCGGCGACGATTACCCGCAACTGGTGCGCTTGCGCACCATCTCGCAGCGTTTGATCCCTTTCACGACGCGCTGGAATCCCCGGGCGCAGCAGTGGTCGTGGGAGATCAACCTCATCGGTTCGAAGCAGGTCAATGCATTCTGCATGCCGGGCGGCAAGATCGCTTTCTACAGCGGCATACTCGAAACACTCAAGCTGAGCGATGACGAAGCGGCAATGGTAATGGGGCATGAGATCGCTCATGCGCTGCGCGAGCACGCACGCGAGCGCATGGCCAAGAGCGAATTGACGCAATTGGGCGCCAACCTGCTTGGCCAGTTCATCGGCGGCGGCAAGTATGCGGGCGCCTTCGATCTGGGCGGCAAGATGCTGACCCTGAAGTTCTCGCGCGACGACGAAACCGAGGCGGACATCGTCGGACTCGATCTTGCTGCCCGTGCCGGCTACGATCCGCGCGCGGCGGTCACGCTCTGGCAGAAGATGCTTGCCGCCAATCGCGGAGCACCGCCGCAATGGCTTTCCACGCACCCGTCGGGGGACAACCGCATTCGTGAAATCGAGCGGCATCTGCCCGAAGTGATGCCTCTGTACGAAGCTGCGCGTAGGTAGACCGCGGGCTGCATCGTGCCGGTACCAGCACGACAGGCGACTCAGGCCATTCCGCTTTCGCGCGCCTTGCGCTCGCGTTCGACCTTGATGATGTAGCGCTGCACCAGTGTCAGCATCGGTCCCGGCAGCTTGATGAATTCGCAGCCGGCGCGCCGCACGCGACCGCCGCTGCGCAGCGTGATCTCGAACTGGTTGCGAACTTTCAGCGTGGTGACGAGCATGCCGACCTCGGGCAACTCGATGCGGCATCCCTTGAATTCCTTGTCGATCGCGAAGTCGAGTCCTTCCGGCAACGCAATGGCGAGGCCACCGCCGCTGATGTCGACAACGTTCAGATCGACGACGAACTCGTTGCCGTCTTCGCCTTCCGAGATCGGTATCTGACACTTGAGAGGACGTGTAATCGGCATCGTCAGGCGGAAGAACTCCCGCCGCTGCAGCCGCAGCAGGTCGGCCGGGAAGGCAGCGCGG
>JBAVGP010000284.1:0-3848 GCA_049684955.1 Erysipelotrichaceae bacterium | reverse complement strand
TCCGGAGCCTGTCGATTGATGTCGCGCAGGATCTTGTCCAGACTCCCGGCCGTCCCGTTGGCATAGGCATGCAGGTCGCTGACGAAGACGATACGTACGTTTTCGAAGGTTGAAGGAAGCTGTTTGTTTTGGACGACGTGGCTTTTCACCTGATAACGGGTAAGCGACCAGACCGACATATCCAGCCATGTGAGGTAGGATGCGACGATCAGACTCGCCAAAATCCCGATCACGATCAGTTTCTTGCGCATTTCAAACCTCCTTCCGTTTATCCTATTATAAGAGCCTTCACTGAAAAAGGGAAGAAACGGATTGCATGCATCGAACATTGGTTTATAATAAATCCAGGAGGATTCACTATGAAACGCTTATTCGGAATCGTTCTTATCATCGGAGGGGTTTTGGTTCTTCTTTCGAATCTCAACATATTCCACGTGACCGACCTGATCGACTATCTATGGCCGAGCGCGTTGATTCTGCTTGGATTGATGTCGATCGTCGAACACCGCCGCCTGACGATCTGGGGTCTGATCCTGGTCGGTATCGGGGGATTGTACCTGGCGAATGCCTTCGCTTTCCTTTACGGATATGACACGTCGGTATTGGTCGGGCCAGTGATTCTTGTGGCAATCGGACTCGGTCTTTTGTTTGGCAGACGTCATCATGAGATCAATATCCATATCCCGAAAGATCCGATCCATATCAATGTCGGCAATGATTACAAATCTTCAAACGCCAATACGAGTTCACGTCAGAACTACACCGGCTTCCTGAGCGGCATCAACGAACACGTCGTCGACGATGCGTTCACGTCCTGCGAAGTCACCGCCTTGTTGGGCGGAGCCGAGATGGATTTCCGCGATGTCAAATTCGCCGGCAGCGAAGCGACGCTGACCTTGAACGCGATCTTCGGAGGCATCGAATGTTATGTCCCGAAAGATGTCCGCATCGTCGCCAGCGGAACACCGATGCTGGGTGGTTTCGAGAACCATTGCGTCAGTGATCCAAGCAGCCCCAAAACGCTTTACATCCGCTACACCGCGATGTTCGGCGCCGTAGAAATCAAGAACTGATAAAAAAGCCGGAATCGATGGATTCCGGTTTTGTGTTTAAGGATTAATTATCTTCAGGATTCTCTTTCTTGCGTTTTCTATCCAAAAAGAAGTGGAGCACAAGCGGGATGAAGGCAGGCGAACTATAAACCAAGATACCTATGAGAAGACCGATATAGGTCGAGGCTCCGGCATCTTTATGCGACTGAAGGAGAAAACCGAACAGGGAACTCAATAGGATGAACCCGAACCATGTTGAAGGAAGAACATACCAGTACTTCGGAAATTTACTTTCGATCAGCCACTGTGTGATGGTCATCGCCGCCAGCACGACGACGATTGCGATGAACATCGCTACCAATACATCAATCCCGTTTCCCATATTGACCTCTTTCCCCGTGGTATGAAGTGATATCTTGATTCCACTATACATCATTTCAAAATGGATGAAAACACCAGGATTAAGCGATGTGCTAAAAAAAGGGATTCCTTGCGGAATTCCTTTGGTTTATTTGGCTTTTGCGTAGCCTGCCATCGCGGCCTTCTGATTGAGGATGACCGGTACGACGATCGGATTCCGGCGTGTTTTCTGATATAGGAAGGGTTCAAGCGATCCGCGGATGGAATTCTTCAATTCCCCGAAGGTCGTCTTGTTCTGCATGGTCTTTTTCAGTGCTTCATAGACGACC
Organism: Erysipelotrichaceae bacterium; assembly: GCA_049684955.1. Taxonomy (GTDB): domain Bacteria; phylum Bacillota_I; class Bacilli_A; order Erysipelotrichales; family Erysipelotrichaceae; genus GWE2-51-13. The sequence continues at coordinate 2,107 of JBAVGP010000284.1, read as the reverse complement.
ATTTCGGCTTCTTTGAGAAGTGTCTGGTTTTCTTTGATGAACACGAAGCCTCTTGAAACGATTGAAGGACGGCACAAAATCTTATTGTACCGCGAGTCGATGGTCACGATGACCGAAACCAAGCCGTTGTCGCCCAGGATCTTACGGTCTCTCAACACGGAAGTACTCAGTCCGCTCGCATCGTTTCCATCGACATAGATATCATCGGTCTGGATACGGGTATCGGACATGAAGACCTGTTCGTCGCGCAGCACCAAGGCGTCGCCGTTGGAACAGATGAAGATGTTCTCTTTGGGGATGCCGGTCTCTTCACCATAGGAAGCATGTTGTTTCAGCATCTTGTATTCGCCGTGCATCGGCATGAAGAATTTCGGTTTGATCAGTTGCAGCATCAGTTTCTGTTCTTCCTGCGAAGCGTGGCCGGTGGTGTGCAGCGAGTTCAAGGGACTGTTGGTCAGTACGTTGGCGCCTGCTCTGGTGAGCCGGTTGACGACTTGCGAGACGCTGAGATCGTTACCCGGAATCGGACTACTTGAGAAGACAACGGTGTCGCCCGGGATGATCTTGATGAAACGGTGGGTACCGTTGGCAATGCGGGATAAGGCGGCCAGCGGTTCGCCCTGCGAGCCGGTGCACAGGATCGTGACTTTATTAGCCGGGGTATGGTTCAATTGTTCGGGAGTGAGGAAATGTTCGTCGCCGAAGGGGATATGGCCTAATTTCTTACCGATCTGCACGACGTTTTCCATCGAACGTCCGAAGACGACGACTTTGCGTTTGCATGCGATGGCCGCTTCGATGATTTGGCGGACACGGTAGACGTTGGAAGCGAAGGTTGCGACGATCAGTCTGCCTTGCGCTTTGCGTGTGATTTCAAGCAATGCCGCGGCGACTTTCTTCTCGGAAATCGAGAATCCTTCAACGCCGGCGTTGGTCGAATCGCTCATCAGCAACGTGACGCCGATCTGGCCGATGAAAGCCATGACCTGGTAATCGGAATTCTTCCCGACGGGGGTCAGGTCGAATTTGAAATCGCCGGTTTCGACGATGCGTCCGTTGGGGGTGTTGATCAAGACGCCTAAACTATCAGGGATCGAGTGGACCGTGTTGAAGAAGCCCAGTTTGAAATGTTTCGTTTCGACGCGTGACGAGTCGTCGATCAGTTTGATCTTGACTTGGTTCTGCATGCGCCTCTCTTCCAATTTGCGGGTGATCAGAGCCGCCGCGAAACGCGATGCGTAGATCGTATCGATCTTGACCGATTGCATGAGAAAGGGGATGCCGCCGATATGGTCTTCATGACCATGGGTGATCACCAACGCTTTGATTTTCGCTTGGTTCTGGACCAGATACGTATAATCAGGGATGACATAGTCGACCCCTAAAAGGTTTTCTTCGGGAAAACGGATACCGCAGTCGATGATGATGATTTCGTCGTCATGTTCGATGCAATACATATTTTTACCGATTTCACCCATTCCGCCCAAGGCATAAACAAGGGTGTCGGTCGCTCGGTTATAGCGCTTTTCTTCAGACTCCGTCAACGCCGGTTTGTCGGCGCCTGTTTTCAGATTCGTTGTTTTCATACTGCTCCTTTATTTTCCGCCTATTCGATGATGATGGCGTTTTCTTTTAGTTCCCAGGGGTTTTCCGCATTGATGCGGTCATAAAACAGGACCCCGGATAAATGATCGATTTCGTGTTGCAGGACGATCGCCAAATAACCGCTTGCGCGGAATTCGATTTCTTCCTGATTGAATATATCGAAGGCACGTACTTTGATGCGTGCGGGACGATAGACATACCCTTGATGGGAACCCAACACCGACAGACAGCCTTCACCGGTTTTCAGCGCGGCAAGCTGGACGGATTGCGAAATGATCTTCGGATTCGCCAGACACATTTCGATGGTATGGATTTCATCGCCGACTTCTTCGTCGACCATGACGCAAAGAACGGCACGATGCACGCCGATCTGCGGCGCAGCGATGCCGACGGCCGCTTTCAGATTATATTTCTCGGCCTTTTCTTCATCTCGTGAATCACGTACGTAACGCATCAGGGATTTCCCTAACGCGATATCTTTTTTCAGCATGGGGATCGTCAC
>JBAVGP010000283.1:0-4179 GCA_049684955.1 Erysipelotrichaceae bacterium | reverse complement strand
ACCTAAACCTGTCCCTTCGGTCTGACGCTGGTAGTTCTTATCGATCTTATAATAGCGATCCCAGATATACGGGATGTCTTCTTCGGCGATCCCGTCGCCGTGGTCGATGACTTCGATCCGGACGTCCTTGTCGACCAGGACCTGCAATATGATCTTCTTGTCTTCACCGATGTGTTTGATCGCGTTGTTGACGAAATTATAGATGACTTGACCGATCTTCACTTCATCCCCTTTGGCGACGACTTTGGGATAGGACATGACTTCGATGTCGATGCCTTCATTCTGAATCAAGCCTTTCATCAGACCGACGGTATGATCCAAGAGTTCGACGACGTCGAATTCCTTGATGTTCAGTTCGAGCACGTTGGACTGCAGTTGGGATAGTTTGGTCATATCGTTGACCAGCCGGTCAAGATGGTTCACTTCGCTCAGGATGACTTCGAGATGTTCGTCGCGTTTTTTCGGATTGTTGCCAGAGAGGTCGCGGATCATCTCCGCATAAGCTTTGATCATCGTCAACGGGGTCTTGATGTCGTGGGAAACATTGGCGATTAGGTCCTTGCGGAGCTCATCCATCTTGCCGAGTTCTTCGGTCGCATAGTTCAGCGTATCTGCCAGTTCGGTGATCTCGCCGTATTCGCTGCGCTCGAATTTGACTTTGTAATCCCCTTCCGCCAGTTTTTGGGCGCTCTTGTTCATCCGGACGATCGGTTTGGCCATCCGGTTGGAAATCAAGAACGCGATGATGCTGGAGAGGAAGAAGACGGCGATCGTGACATAGATGAATTGGTCTTTCAGGATCGCGACGGTGGAATCAAGCGGTTCGAGGGTCGAATTGAGGAAGATATAGTAGTTCCCGAAATCGATTTTGACTTCCCTGCCATACACCAGCATGCTTTGTCCCAGCTGGCTGTTTTCCAACGGCAGCAGGAAGTCGCCGGTCTTGGATTCTTTGGTGCGGTTGATATAGTCGGCAACGTTTTGCGGATACTTGATCACGCGTTGGGTCAGATAGCAGCCCAATCCGATCGAATCGACTTGGTAGAGCAGCACGCCGTCCGCGTTATAGATGACGGCGCAGACATTGTTTCTGACCGCGATGATCTGGATATCCACATCGAGATCGTTGTTGCGTATGCCCAGTTCCATTTCGTCGGCGACCAAACGTACATGATCGACTTTCATGTCGCGGTAATAATTCGAGATGAAGGCGACTTGGAAGACCCAGATCGCACCTAAAATACCTATGGTGAGTAGGATGAAATAAATCCAGGTCCTGACGCGGATGCGGCTACTGAACTTCAAATTTGTAGCCTGTACCGCGTACGGTCACGATATAATCGCGGTATTCGCCAAGATTGTGGCGTAACATTTTGATATGGGTGTCGACGGTGCGGTCATCGCCGAAATAGTTGTAGTTCCATACTTTGTCTAAGAGGACGTCGCGTGAAAGCGCCGTGTTCTTATTGCGGACCAGGAACAGCAATAAATCGAATTCCTTCGGGGTCAGGTTGATCTTCTCCTTGTTGATGAAGACGTTGCGCGCGTCGACGTCGATATTGAGCCCGTTGAAGGTCATCGTCATGTTTTCTTTGCCTAAGTGACGGTCGACGACCACTTTGATGCGGGCCATCAGTTCCTTAGGGCTGAAAGGTTTGACGACATAGTCGTCCACGCCCAGTTCGAAGCCGAAAAGCTTGTCGAACTCTTCCTGGCGCGCCGACAACATGATAATGGGTATATTTTTGATCTTCTTGATCTGCCGGCAGGCACTGAAGCCATCCAGATACGGCATCATGATATCCAAGACGATGACGTCGAAATCTTCTTTCTCGACCAATTCGAGCGCTTCGCGTCCGTCCTTCGCTTCGATCACTTCATAACCCGATACTTCCGCGTATTCGCGTACGACTTCGCGGATCTTCACTTCATCGTCGACGACGAGTATTCTTGTCATATCAACACCACCTTTCGTTTAGTGTATATCAACATTGTGTAAGCATTGTGAAATCGGTTCAGGTCCCCAGCTGGCGGACATTGCGGACCATGCAGGAGTTCTCCTGCTCGATCGTGCCTTCGATTTCGACCAGGTTGCCCTTGACCCAAAGCGCTTGGGTTTTATCGAAGAGATTGGGCATGACGACCACGTCGAGGAACGCGGATTCGTCGCTGACCGAGATGAAGGCCATCATTTGTCCGTTTTTGGTGCGGTGCGGTTTGACCCGCTCGACCATGACCGCGCATTTGACGCTGGAATTCAATGCGGTCGAAGTGACTAACGGATTGCATTTGTAACCCGTTTTCTGTTTCAGCAATAAGATCGGATGGCTTGAGAAATAGAATCCGAAGACATCCCTTTCCCGTTCGTTGCGCTCGTTGGCTTGGTCGGCTACCGTGATGGGGATCGGACGCGAGACCAGATCCAGATCGATGCGGCTTTGACCCAAGGTGTCGATGCGCACCAGATCGGCATAGGTGCATGCTTCATCCAAGGATGCAAGCATCGACTTGCGGGTCATCGCGAAATCGTCCAAGGCCCCGGCATCGATCAGGGCTTCGATATTCTTGCGGTTGAAGCGGTGCGTCATGATGCGTGCGACGAAGTCGTAGTAATCGAGGAAGAGCCCGTTCTTACGTTCGTCCAGGATTTCGCGGCAGGCAGCCGAACCGACGCCTTTGATGACCGTCAATGGGAAACGGATCCAACCATCTTCCAAAAGATAGCCCGCGTCGCTGCGGTTGACACTGGGCGCCAGCAGTCCGACATTGCGCATGCGGCATTCATTGACGTATTCGGCGGTTTTGCTTTCGCTGCCGATCACGGAGCTTAGCAGCGAAGCGAAGAACTTGTCGGGATAGTTGGCTTTCAGATAGGCCATCTGGTAGGAGATCATCGCATAGGCGACGCTGTGGGATTTATTGAAGCCGTAGTTGGCGAACTTGGCGGTCAGGTTGAAGAGTTCGATGCCCAGGGCTTGGGTATACCCTTTTGTTACGCAGCCGGCGATGAATTCTTCCTGCAGTTTCGCCAGTTCCTTGGAGCTTTTCTTACTCATGGCTTTGCGCAGGACATCGGCCCGCGCTAAGCTGAAGCCGGCCATCCGCTGCGCCACCAACATGATCTGTTCCTGGTAGATCATGATCCCGAAGGTATCTGATAATAAATCCTTCAGATCGGGGTGCGGATAGGTTGCCAGACTTGGATTCTGTCGTCGTTTCAGATATTCGGGGATGTTTTCCATCGGACCGGGACGAAACAGAGCGATCGTGGCCACGATGTCATCGAATTTATCAGGTTTCATCTTGCGGATCAGATTCTTCATCCCTTCCGATTCAAGCTGGAAGATGCCGACCGTATCCACATTCGCGATGAGTTCATAGGTTTTCTTGTCATCCAGCGGAAGTTTCAAAGGATCGATGTCCTTGCCTTCCTGCTTGATCAGTTGCACGACATCGTCAATGATCGTCAGATTGCGCAAGCCCAAAAAGTCCATCTTGATGAGACCCATCGCTTCCAGATGTTCCATCGTGTATTGGGTGGAAAGCAGGTCGGTTTCGATCTGGACCAGCGGGATCACATCGACCAAATCGCAGTCGCTCAGGACGATGCCGGCCGCATGGGTGGATACATGGCGGGGCAAGCCTTCGAGTGCGGAAGCGTAGGTGTAGAGTTCCTTGAACTTTTCACTTGATTCGATCAGCTGCGCGAAATGCCGGCTCTCTTCCTTGGCTTTCGGTAAGGTGATCTTCAATGTGCTCGGGATGGTTTTTGAGATCATGTCCATATCGCGGACGCTGATGCCCAAGACCCGCCCGACATCCCGCAACGCCTGTTTGGCGGCCAAAGTGCCGAAGGTCGAGATATGCGCCACGTGGTCCTTGCCGTATTTGTCGACGACATAGGCAATGACTTCGTCACGCCGGTTGTCGGGGAAGTCGATATCGATATCCGGCATCGAGATGCGCTCCGGATTGAGGAAACGTTCGAAGATCAGGTTGAATTTGATCGGATCGACATGCGTGATGCCCAGGCAATAGGCGACCAAGGTACCGGCTGCGCTGCCGCGTCCCGGACCGACATAGATGCCCTGTTTGCGGGCGAAACGGATGAAGTCCCAGACGATCAGGAAGTAGTCCTCGAAATGCATGTCGGTGATGATGTCCAGTTCGGATTTGAGA
>JBAVGP010000282.1:0-11760 GCA_049684955.1 Erysipelotrichaceae bacterium | reverse complement strand
CCTCGACCTCGGCCGCCCGTTTCTTCTTATAACCCGGTTTGACCTGTTCGACCCGCTTGTTGACGAGTTTCGAGATTTCGATATCCTGCGGTTTCGTACGCTTGACATGGATCTCGCCGTAAGGCTTCATTTCACGCAAGCCCGCTTCGGTGCTCGCCATATGTTTGAATTCGATATGCCGCTTCGTCAAGGTCGCGATCGCGTTCTGATCTTTGTCGCTGTAGAGGACATAGCAGGTCCCTTCCCTGCCCGTACGGCCGGTGCGGCCGGCACGGTGGATATAGAAGTCGATGTCGGATGGGAATCCGACCGAGATGACATGCGAGATTTCGGGGATGTCGATGCCGCGCGCCGCGACGTCGGTGACGATGACGAACTGCGCGTCTTCGTGGCTGATCAAAGTCATCGCCTGTTTACGTGCTCTGGCGGTCATATCGCCGCGTAAATCAACGAAACGGATCTGCGCTTCCTGGAACTTCTCCGCCAGTTTGATGGCGTCGGTGCGGGTATTGCAGACGATCAGACAGATCAGCGGATTGATGTTCTTCGCTAAAAGCAGCGCCGCTTCCAGATAATCGCGGTGTTTGATCGGCACCAGCACATGGGTGATGCGCGGATTGAACTTCGGATCTTCCGTGACCTGCGCGATATGCGGATTGTGCATGTATTTCTTCATGAACGGACGCAGATTGTCCGGGATGGTGGCGCTGAACACCAGCATCTGCAAGCGGTCTTTCATTTTGGCCGCGATGACATCCAGGTCTTTCAAATAACCGATCTCAAGGATCATATCGGCTTCATCGACCACCAAGGTGGTGGCCTGGTCGATGCGCAGCAGCGAATCATCGACGAACAGGTCTTTGATTTTACCGACGGTGCCGATGACCAGATGCGGCTGCTTGATCAGTTTTTCCGTGGCGCGCTTCTTATCGACGCCGCCGGTGATGAGTTTGATGCGCAGATCGGGGGCGACTTCGACCATCGTCTTGGCGAAATCGTAGATCTGCTGCGCGAGTTCGCGCGTCGGAGCGATGATCAGGGCTTGGACTTCATTGGTTTTGGGATCCATCTTCTGCATCAGCGGGATCAGATAGGCATGCGTTTTACCGGTGCCGGTCTTGGAAATCCCGATGACGTCGCGACCCTTCAATGCATATGGCAAAACCTCACTTTGGATACCGGTGAGTTCTTTGAATCCGTTCAGGGCGATGAATCGCCGTGCGTTATCATTTAAGATGGGGGGAAAGTTGGACATGTTTTTACCTCGCAACCATTATAGTGGTTTTCTTTTGTTAATGCAAAATTTACGTTATAATAACACCGTAACGAGGTACGTCATGGAAAACATCAACGTCATTCCGCGCGGATTCTGTAAAGGCGTCGTGCGGGCGATCGAAATCGCCAAGCAGACCGCAAAGCAATATCCCGGCCAAAACATCACGATTTTGGGCGAGTTGGTGCATAACCGTTTCGTCGTCGAATCACTGAAAGAAGAAGGCATCCTTACGATCGAGGACAAGACGCTCAGCCGTTTGGAACTGCTGGAACGGATCGATTCGGGCGTCGTCATCTTCAGCGCCCACGGCATCGGCGACGAGGTCGTCGCACGGGCCAAAGAAAAGGGTCTGATCACGGTCGACGCGGCCTGCGAAGACGTCGTGCATACCCAGCAGCTGATCAAAACCTACCTGCATGATGGATTTGAGGTTTTATATATCGGGCAATCGCATCATCCGGAATCCCAAGCGGTCTTAAGCATCGATACGACGCACATTCATCTGATCCAGACGATCAATGATCTCAACGATATCCAAATCGATCCGGATAGGTTATTCGTCACCAATCAGACGACGATGAGCCAATATGACATCAAACAGATCATGGAAACGATCATACGGCGCTATCCCGCGGCCGTGGTGAGCGATGAGATCTGCAACGCGACACGTATGCGGCAGGAAGCGATCATGCGCCTGGAGGGTGTCGATTGCCTCTTGGTAGTCGGCGACATCCGTTCAAACAATACCGCGATGATGGCGAAGATCGGCAAAGCGCACGGCATACCCAAGGTATTCCGCATCGAAAGCGCGGCTGAACTGCCGTTGGACCAGTTGCATGACACAGACCGCATCGCGGTCACCGCGGGTGCGTCGACGCCTTATTTCTTAATCAAGCAGGTGCTCGATACGCTGGAAGCGCTCGCGAACAAGCAAGACATCCAATCACTCAGAACTAATAAATACGACATCCTGGGGTAGATCATTCTACCCCTTTTAATGACTCGACGAACTTGATGCCGCGGATTTTACGCCGCAGGACAAGGTTCGTGATCTCGGTGAACACTAGCAGCATCAAGACGGCCAAGGCGATGATCTTGGCGTCGACTTCCTTGGACATCATGAAGTCGGGGGTCGAAACCATATCGGCGATCCAGCCGAAGAGCCAGATACCTAGAGGAATACCTCCCAGCGTGCCCAGAAGCGAGAGCACGCGGTTTTCGACGTTGATCAGGCGCTGCACTTCGCTGCGCGTATAACCCAACACGCGCAAGGTCGCCAGTTCGCGCTGCCGTTCGAAGATATTGATCGAAGCCAGATTGTAAAGCACGGTCATCGCCAGCACGGCGGCCGACAGCACGATGATCGCGATGATGCGGTTCAGCATCGACATGATCTCCTTACTGCGGTTGACCATGTTTTCCTTGGTATCGACGGCTCGGACCTGCTTGTCGCCCAACAACCGGGCGATGTCGACGTTGGAGGTCTTCCCTGACTTGTTGGCGATATAGACTTTGTCGCTCGCCGTGTCCAGTTTCAGCGATTCCGCTTGCTTGAAGGAGATATAGACGTTCTTGCCCAGATATTGGTTGTCGACATCGGTGATGATGAGGTCGATCCGCTGCTTGTCGAGGGTCAGCGACAAGGTGTCGCCGACTTTCAATCCGTAGATCAGCGCCATGCTTTTCGGAATGACCACGGAATCGTCGTTCAACGGGATGCCTTTGCCCGAACCCGCTTTCAAGGTCATCAGGTTCTCCCCTGTTTCCATCAGGTTCAATGCGATCGTATCCTGTGTGTCCAGCAGTTTCGTGCTGATTGTTTTTATCAGTTCGACATCCGAGACCGGAATCGGGAAAGTCAGCTTGTCGACCGACGTCACTTCGCTTTCCAGATGGACGGAATACTGGAAATGGAAACTCGAAATCGAATTGTTGATCATAAGCGTCGCGGAATTGCGTAGCGACAGACCCATGATCAGCAAGGTGAGCGCGCCGACGACGCCGATCGAACTCAGCATGAGTTTGGTCTTGCCCATCAGCAGGTTGCGGATGATCAGTTTCGTCGCATAGGTGAAGCGGTTCCAAAGTTTCGGGAAACGTTCCAAGAACGAATTGCGGGCGCTTTTGGGTGCTTTGGGACGCATCGCGGCCGCCGGGATTTCACGCAATACATGGCGCAGCGCCAACAGGATCGCGGCGCTGGCGAAGAACATCGCCAGGAAGAGTGCGATCAGCGCATACTCCGGATAGATTTTCAGACCGATCGGCGGCAGCGAGAACCGTGTCGTGAAGATCGAAATCAGCACGGCCGGGATGACGCGGTTGCCGATCAGCGCGAAACCGAGCGCTCCGATGATGGCCGCCCACCAGCCGTAGAACAGATAGACGAACATGATGCGCCAGCGCGGATAACCCAGCGCCATCATGACCGCGATCTGCGTGCGGTCGTTCTCGACGTTTTTGGACATCGAAATCAGGATGATGACGGCGGCGACCACGAAGAACAACATCGGAAAGATATCGGACAAGGCGTTGATCGGCGCCAATACGTTATTGACCATCGTGACGCCGGGAAAGGAAGCCTGGTCGAGTTTCTGGATGAACGTCCCGTCGGCTTCCAGTTGGCTGACCCAACTGTCGGAGCCTTTGCCTTTGACCAGGATTTCGAAATATTTCAGCGGGATTTCTTCGATTTGTACGAGCGCGTCGCTTTTCTCTTTCAGAAAGGTCGCAAGATTCTCGTTATAGGTGGCAACTCCGTCGTTGAGTTTGATCTGTGCGTCGGAAAGCTTTTTCAATGCGCTCTGTTTCGCCGATGTCAGCGTCTTCTGTCCCGCGGCGAGTTGTGCCGCGGCGCTGTCGAGCTGCACCTGCTTGAGGGCGAACTGTTGGTCGGCCACCGCTTTCTGGCTGGTATACATCGCGTTCAATTGACCGCTTTGCGCCTGCAGAGTATTGATCTGAACGAGCATTCCGGCGAACGTCGCATCCTGCGTGGTCTGTTCGCTCGGACTGAGCGTCGGACGCAGGATCAGATAGGCAGGATAATTCACATCATATTGAGCCTGCAATTGGGCGGCGCTCTGTGCGAGCAACTGCGCTTGTCCCAGCAGTTGGGCTAATTGCGCATAGGTCGAGGTCTTGGCGGCTTGAAACTGCGCCACACCCTTGAGATAATCGCTTTTCTTGGTGTTGAGTAAAGTCTGCTGCTTATCGAAAGTGCTGAGCGCACTCTTGCGGTTGGAATTCAGCGTCGCCTGGTTGCTGTCAAGCAGCTTCTTCGCATCGTCGAGTTTGATCTGCGCGTCGGCGAATTTAGACGATGCTGTCGCTTTCGCGTCGAGATACACGGTGCTATGACGGTTGAGTTCGATCAGCATGTCATGCGACGCGATGATCACCCCGAAACCGCTCTTATCGCTGGCCGCATCGGTGAAATCCTTCGATTTGTAGGCGAATTCGGGACTTTCGAAGGTTCCCGTGATCTTGAAGACGTAAGTTTTATTGTCGAGGCTGAGCGTGATGGTCGATCCGATATGCAGTTTGTTGGCGGCGGCGAACGAACGGTCGATCAGGACTTCGTCGTCAGTGGTCGGCCGTGTGCCGCTCATCAGATCGGTCTTGTTGATGGATGTCTCTTCCATGAAACGCAAGGTCGTGTTTTTGCCGTTGATCGCGAGTTCGGTCTGAAAACGGTAACGTCCGACCAGACTCGTGGCAGTCAGTTTCGCCTGCGCCGCCGATATCTCGGAAGCGCTCAATCCTTCCGCGTACACCCAGCGGTCCGCCAGGTTATAATCCAGATAATACTTGTCGAGGGATGTTTTCAGGATGCGGGTCGTCGCGAAAAGGCCGGCGAATATCATGCTGCCGACCGCGATGATCAAGACGATGGAGATGAACTGCGAGAGATTGATTTTGATGTCGCGCAGGGATCGTTTCAACAGATACTTCATTACCAGTCGATCTCCGAGACGAGTTTGCGCGTCTGGTTCAGGTAGACGCGGTCGATTTCCCCGTTGCGCACATGGATGACTTTATTCGCCAGTTCGGCGATCTGGACGTTGTGCGTGATCAGCACGATGGTCTTGCCCAATTCGCGGTTAAGATCATCCAAAAGGTTCAGGATGGTCTTGCCGGTGACATCGTCCAGGGCTCCGGTAGGTTCGTCGCACAATAAAAGCAAAGGGTTCTTGGCGACCGCCCGTGCGATGGCCACGCGTTGCTGCTCGCCGCCCGAAAGCTGGGTCGGGAAATTGGCAGCCCGTTCGGTCAGTCCGACGCGCTGCAGGACTTCTTTGGCATCCATCGGATTCTTGCATACGGCCGAAGCGAATTCGACGTTCTCCAAGGCCGTGAGATTTGAGATGAGGTTGTAGAACTGGAAGACGAAACCGACTTTTTCGCGCCGGTACTGGGTCATTTTACGGTCGTTGAAACCGGCGATGTTATCGCCTTCGACCAGGATCTCGCCCGAGGTCACGTTATCCATGCCCCCCAGCAAGTTCAGAATCGTGGATTTGCCGGCGCCCGAAGCGCCTAAGATGACGACGAATTCACCTTGTTCGATCGCGAAATCGACGCCGCGCAGCGCCTTGATTTCGACCTCGCCGACATGATAAGTCTTGGTCACCTGCTTAAACTGGATCATTGCCATGGTACCCTCCAAATGCAAAGACAAGAAGATCAATTCTCCTTGTCGAGATAAAACCGGATTTCTTCCGCTTCATCGAGGAAGGCGGACCGTCTTGAAGACGCGGTGATATGCTTGGCGAGACTGCGGAGTTGTTCAAAGCGGAGATGCAGATAGGATATCAGACGGTCTTCCCTTTTCGCAAGCAGGATCGGACCGTACTTAAGCTCGAAAGCGGAGTAGCTTTTGATTTCGTCCTGCGGCATGAATTTGACCGCGACATAATAGTGTTTCAAAAACGCGATCTCTTCGTCGACGATGTCGAATCCGAGTTCAAGCATCGTTTTACGCAGCAGATGAACGTCCTTGTTGGCCTGCAGGATGATCTGCGGAATCGCTTTGAAGCGGTCTACGTCGTTACGTATGATCTGCAGGATGGTTTCGGCGCCAAGTCCGGCGATCACCACCGCATCCAGGGGATCCGGAAGCGTGCTGATGCCGTCACAGACGACGAAGCGTACTTGTTCCTCAAGTCCGCTGCCCGCAAAGGTATCCTGCGCATGTTTCAGCGGACCGGGTTTGATATCGGCCGCATAAGCGAAAGCGCACAGCCCTTGTTTCAGGGCTTCCAGCGGGATATAGGCATGGTCGGTCCCCACGTCGGCCAAGACCTTACAGGGTGCGATCAAATGAAGGATGGCGTTTAGGCGGTCATCCAACATTACATCTTATCCACAAAATCTTTCAAACGTTTCGATCTTGTCGGGTGTTTCAGTTTACGCAGCGCTTTGGCTTCGATCTGACGGATCCGTTCACGGGTGACGTTGAATTCCTTGCCGACCTCTTCCAAGGTGCGGGTACGGCCGTCATACAGTCCGAAACGCAGTCGCAATACTTTTTCTTCACGGTCGGTCAAACCCTGCAGGACGTTGTTGATTTCGTCCTTCAGCAGTTGGTTGTTGGCGTATTCGTCGGGGCTCATCGCGTCTTTGTCTTCGATGAAGTCGCCCAGATGGGAATCGTCTTCTTCCCCGATCGGGGTTTCCAAGGATACCGGTTCAAGCGCGATCTTCTGGATTTCACGGACCTTTTCAGGCGTGATGTTCTCCATCTTGGCGGCGATTTCTTCGGCGCTGGGATCACGGCCCAGATCCTGCACCAATTGGCGCTGGACACGGGTCAACTTATTGATCGTTTCGACCATATGGACAGGGATACGGATCGTCCGGGCTTGGTCGGCGATGGCGCGTGTGATGGCTTGTCTGATCCACCAGGTTGCGTACGTCGAGAATTTGAAACCTTTGGTGTAGTCGAATTTTTCGACCGCTTTGACCAGACCCATATTGCCTTCCTGGATCAGGTCGAGGAAAAGCATGCCGCGGCCGACATATTTCTTGGCGATCGATACGACCAGACGTAAGTTCGCGGAAATGAGGATGCGTTTGGCTTCTTCGTCGCCTTCCTGGATTTTCTGGGCGATCGCGGGTTCGTCTTCCGGGTTCAGCAGGCTGACGCGTCCGATTTCCTTGAGATACATCTTCACCGGATCATTGATGCGGGAATAGGTGGACGTCGCATAGTTCGCGTCGTACATGTCCCGGTCGTTGCCCATCTCTTCGTTTTCCGACGCTTCTTCCGCATCGTCCGCGAAGAATTCGAGGTCTTCATCCATCAGGGTGACGACTTCGGTCAAGGGCAGATCAAGTTCCGCTTCGATGTCTTCGTCTTCGGAAAGCGTGATGCCTTCGTTGGTGAACCATTCGTAAAGATCGGTCATCTCGTCGTCGTTGAGATCATAGTGGTCGAGCGACTTAAGGATGCCGCTTTGGTAAAGCTTCCCTTTTTCGTTGTATTCGCGTTTGAAATCCTGACGTAAGTCTTCGATGGTTTTCATTTGAGCCATGTTAATCCTCCTTCTTCGTTTCTTTCAAGCGCAGTTTTTCATTGCGCAGGTCTTCGAGCTGGCGGGCGTATTCGCCGCGCAGCATCATATCTTCGGTATGTTTCGAGGCTTCCTTCAACTTTTCGATCTTTTCGTTGAGGATCGAGGCTTTGACCTGCATCAGCGCGTCGCGCAGCGCAGGACCGTTATAGTCTTTATAATAGATCTCGTTGTTGGAAAGCTCGGTCACCAGGGAAACCAGGGCGGTTTCGCCCAAGGCGTTGATGAAATCCGCCAAAACGATTTCCGCATGGTTGCGGTAGTAGTCGAGGATCGTCATCGCCAGCGCGTGGTTGAGCGGATCGGGCAGAAACCCGAGTTCATCGCGGAACATCAGTGCCGCGTTGCGGCTGGTCAACATTTGTCCGAGCACTTCTTTTTCAGCCCATTCCAGGCGGTTCATGCGCGGTGTGAACGCGGAAGATCGACGGATCGGCGTAGTTGTCTGTGTCTGCGGCTGGCGTGGGGCCAGCAGCCCCATCTGTTCGTTGGAGAGCTTGGTCAGCGCCCCCAGTTTCTGGATCAGCATTTCGTTGTCGAAGCGGTCGCTCACTTTGGCGATTTCGCCCATCATGACCCGTACGAATTCCTTCTTTTGGGAATAGTTGTTGAGGTCGACCGACTTCAGACGGAATTCGATCAGGAAATCCAGCCATGAGATGCGTTTGCGGGCGAACGCGGCCAAGGCCTCGCTGCCGTGTTTTTGGCAGATATCGTCGGGATCCATGCCGGTGTCGTTTTGGATGACTTCGAGTTTGAAGCCTGCTTCCAATAATGTGGTCCCGATCTTGTAGGTCGCGTTCTGTCCGGCATTGTCGCCGTCATAGCACAAGACCACTTTTTCCGTGATCTGCCGCAATAAACGTATCTGATCTTTGGTGCACGCCGTGCCCAAAGTAGCCAACACATTATAGACGCCTGCACGGTCGAATGCAAGCACATCCGTGACCCCTTCCACCAGGAAGGTTTCGCCCTGTTTGCGGCATTCCGTTTTCGCACGGTGATAGTTATACAGCAGACGGCCTTTCGTATAGATCGGCGTCTCCGCGGTATTGACATATTTGGCGATATCTTTGCTTAAGGTCCGGGCGCTGAAGCCGACCGGACGACCTTGCGGATCATGGATCGGAAAGGTGATCCGTCCCGCAAAGACATCTTTTTCGCCGAATTCGTTGATGCGCGTCAAATTCGCTTTCACCAAATCCTCGGCGGAATGTCCTTTCGCTTTGAGAAAGCGCGTCATCTCATCGTTGTCGGGATCATATCCCAATTCGAACTTATCGATCGTCTGGTCGGTGATCCCACGGTTTTTCAGGTATTCCTTCGCCGTGCCGGCCGCTAATGTGTTGAGCGAGTAATGGGTGAACTGCACGCTATCCTTCAGACAGGCATACAGACGCTGCAGCGCGGGGTCGGCGACCGTTTGATCGGAGGTCAGATCGACGCTCAGTTTGAAGCCCACCATCTCGGCGACTTTGACGACCGCTTCACGGAAGGATATCTTCTCGTAATCGCGGACGAAGGTGAACACGTTGCCCCCTGCCCCGCAGACGAAGCACTTATAGATCTGACGATCGGTGTTCACGTTGAGTGAAGGGTCGTGATCATCATGAAAAGGGCAAACGGCGCTCATGGCTTTGCCCTTCTTGACCAGCGGCAGATAGTGTCCCACGATTTCCGCGATATCGGCCTGCTGGCGTAAATTGTTTAGTTCTTCTTCACGGAGTTCGTGCAAACGGCCACCTCACGGTCTAGAATCGGCAACGTTCTTCAATGTATTTGTTGAGTTCGGCGATCGGAATTCTTTCCTGCAGCATGGTATCGCGGTGACGTACGGTCACGCATTGGTCGTTTTTGGTTTCGAAGTCGACGGTCACGCAGAACGGTGTGCCGATCGCATCCTGACGGCGGTAACGTTTCCCGATACTGCCGGATTCGTCATATTCGACCATGAAATCGGCCGCCAATTGGCTGCGGATCTCACTGGCTTGTTCGGAAAGCTGCTTGCTGAGGGGCAGGATGCAGGCTTTGTAAGGCGCGAGGAACGGATGGAATCGCAGTACGACGCGCATGTCGTCGTCGCCGATCTTCTCTTCGTCGTAACTGTCGCACAGGAAGGCGAACATCAGCCGTTCGACCCCGACCGCCGGTTCGACGCAATACGGGATATATTTTTCGCTGGTGTTGGGATCCATGTATTCCATCGAGACTTTCGAATGGTTCATATGCGCCGTCAGGTCGAAATTCGTCCGGTCGGCGATGCCCCATAATTCGTCGAAGCCCCACGGATAGCGGTATTCGATGTCGCTGGTACCAGCCGAATAATGCGAAAGTTCGGCTTTTTCATGTTCGCGCAGACGGATGTTCTCCGGCGTCAAACCCAAGCCTTTCAGCCAGTCCATGCAGAATTTCTTCCAGTAGGCATACCATTCGAGGTCGGTGCCCGGTTCGCAGAAGAACTCGAGTTCCATCTGTTCGAATTCGCGGGTGCGAAAGATGAAGTTGCCCGGGGTGATCTCGTTGCGGAAGGATTTGCCGATCTGGCCGACGCCGAACGGGATTTTCTTGCGCATCGTACGCTGTACGTTGCGGAAATTGACGAACATCCCCTGCGCCGTTTCAGGCCGCAGATAGATCGTGTTCTTGGAATCTTCGGTGACGCCCTGGAACGTCTTGAACATCAAATTGAATTTACGGATCTCGGTGAAATCATGCGCCCCGCAGTTGGGACACGGAATCTGTTTCTCGTCGATCAAAGCCACCATCTGCTGCTCGGTCAGACCGACCGAGTTGAAGACGCCTTGGCCGAATTCGTCGATCAGTTTGTCGGCGCGGTGGCGCGTCTGGCATTTCCGGCAATCCATCAGCGGATCGGTGAACGTCGCCAGATGACCCGAAGCGACCCAGACCTGCGGATTCATCAGAATCGCGGACTGGATCCCCACGTTATAAGGATTGGCCTGGATGAACTTTTTCCACCAGGCTTTTTTAATGTTGTCTTTTAATTCGATGCCCAGCGGACCGAAGTCCCAAGTGTTCGCCAAGCCGCCGTAGATTTCGGATCCCTGGAACACGAAACCGGCGCTTTTCGCATGATTGACGATCGTTTCGAAACTCACTTTCGACATAGTTAATCTCCTTTAATTGTAATTAATTTATTATAGCACTTTTTCCAGAAATGCCCAACTTTTCAGGCGCATTCCGGCATGTTCGACGATGAAATCGCGGTAGATTTCAGCCGTTTCCTTGCCGATCGCCACAGCTTCCGCAAGGGCGCTGAAATTACTCAGTCCGGCCTTGGCCAGATAGCGGAATTGCTTGAGGATTTCAGGTTCGTAAATCGGGGTCTGCGTTTCCAAGCGGCAGTCCGGACAGATGAATCCGCCGTCCGCCACCGAGATGCTGTTGACTTTCTGCGACGAACAGATCGCGCAGCCGTCGACCATCGGGGAGAATCCCAATAAGTCAGCCAGGCGCGCATAGAAGAACGCCAGCACGAGATACGGCCGGTCCGCTTCGCGCAGTTCCTTGAACAGCACTTCCAGCAAATCGTAGAGATCGTTGCTGCCTTCAATATCCAGGCCTTCCTTCACGATCGAAAGGACCGCTTCCGCAAGTACCGAAGCGACGGTCGATTTGACCAGGTTCTCGCGCAAAAGGCGGTTGGACTCGATGAGCGACGCTTCGTGCAGCAATTGGAAGTCGCTGCCTTCCTTTTCGTCATATCGGAATTCGGAGAACGAAAAAGGCTGGCAGGCATACGAATTCTTGCTTTCCAATTTACGGATGCCTTTGGCCAGGAAAGTCAGATAGCCTTTCTGTTTGCTTAATACAAAAACCAAAGCATCGTTTTCACGATACTCTTGTTGATGCAATGTGATTACAGGCAGTTTGTCATTCATCGTCCTT
>JBAVGP010000281.1:0-1819 GCA_049684955.1 Erysipelotrichaceae bacterium | reverse complement strand
CTCAAAGATTATGAACAGGAGCTGATTGTACGCCTCTGCTTTAGCGGCCACGGTGCACACCGTTCAGGATGGGTTTGTAACCAACAAGTGTAGCCACGGTGAAAAATAGGGTGACACCATGCCTATTTCTTCACCTAAAAAAAAGGCTCCTCGTCATTTGGTGTGGATTTGATATATTAAGGGATCAAATCCACACCAAATGACGAGAGAACTATGAACAGTAAAGATATCATTACGTTAGGCCTTGGGTTGCAAGCTCCATGGGAAATCACCGGGCAACTGCTCGATACGGACAAGAATCCCCATGAGCTTCGCCTCACCATTCAGGCCCAGCGGGGGACACGTTATCCTTGCCCGATCTGCGGAACGCTCTGCCATGCCCATGATTTCAAAGAGATGACTTGGCGGCACCTGAACTTTTTCCAGCACCATTGCTTCATCACGGCTGCCGTGCCGCGGGTCCGCTGCCAGGAGCACGGAGTGAAGCAAGTCGAGGTACCATGGGCTCGAAAAGGAAGTAAGTTCACCCTGCTGTTCGAGCAGGCGGCAATGATTCTGGTTCGGGAAATGCCCGTCCTGACCACGGCCACGATCCTGGAGATGACCGACAAACGGCTGTGGCGGATCGTAGAGCATTACGTCAAAGCCGCCATGAACGCCATTGATCTGAGCAGGCTGAAAGCGTTCAGTCTCGATGAAACCAAATCGCGCAAGGGACATCGCTACGTCACCGTGTTCATCGACCTTGACCGAACCAAAAAACCGGTGGTTTTTGCCGTTGCCGGCAAGGGTAAGCAGACCTTGAAAGCCTTCAAGGAGCATCTGGTTGCCCACAACGGCAAGGCCGAGCAGGTGGTCGAGGTTGTCTCTGACATGTCCGGGGCTTTCATCTCGGGGGTGAAGACCCATTTTGCCAACAGTTCGCACACCGTGGACTGGTTTCATGTGGTGCAACTGTTTACCAAGGCCCTTGATGATGTCCGCCGGGCGGAAGCCAAGGAGGCGAAGCTGCCCAAGGCCACCCGTTGGGCCACATTGAAAAGAGCCGATGGCCCATTGACGGAGAAGCAAGTCGACGCGTTGGCAGAACTGATGAACATGGATCTGCACACCTCCAAGGCGTGGCGAATCAAGGAAATGCTCCGCTGGGTGCGCAAGGCAACCACCCTCAGAGGCGCCAAATGGCGGTTAACCTCTTTTCTCAATGTCGCGCGATCACTGACCGCGGATATTGATCTGCTCAAGCCGGTCCGCAAGGCCTTGCGAACAGTGGAAAATCACCGCGAGGCCATTTGTGCCCGTTGGATCTCGGGCCACAACAACGCCCGAATCGAAGCGCTCAACGGTATCTTCCAGGCTGCCAAATGCAGGGCCAGAGGATATAGAAACGATGACACTTTCATCAGCATCATCTACCTGCTTGCCGCTCCGATACAGAATTTACTCAAATCCACTTGATTCGTCGAAGAGCTAACAGGCAAGGTGTACGGAATCTCCCATTGTTGACATTTCCGGCATTCACTACGAATGCAAAATCGTCTACAAATCGGCAATGGATAACGCTTTTCTCGACAGTGACCTAGAAAAACTGTATCCAAAAAAAGATTACCACACGCTCTATTTCGGAGAGATTTTGGCCAGCTATGAAACTGAATAACAAAATATAATTTGGCTCTGTATGAAACTCAGCCTGATACATTGCCCATCCGCCTTGTCACAGCATTCACGTATGCAAGGGAAGGTTGCATAATCTTTTGGTTGCGATGCCAGATCGGGCGCTGCTCACCTCAAATTTTGCTGAGTATTATATAGAGCCACT
>JBAVGP010000280.1:0-3720 GCA_049684955.1 Erysipelotrichaceae bacterium | reverse complement strand
TACTCCAGCAGCACTTGTGCCAATCCGAGCGCGATGCGCAGACTGAATAGTGGTAATCCTGTGAACTGCGCATCTTTATAATAAAGGGAAAACAGCAGGTTCTGATTCGCATCCGAAACCCAGTCCCGGCCCTGCGTCCCTTTGCCCGCGCTTTGAAATCCGGCCATGACGACGGTGCCGTTTTTCAATTGTCCTACATTGCGCAGGACATAATCATTAGTGGAATCCAAACGTTCGAAGCGGCGTATTTCGTGAACGATCGAGTCAACCATAGTGCATCCTCCTATGTGAATTTTACATGAAACTCTTGTCTGAAAGCCTTTACATCCTTTAAATAGGTAAGATATGTATTTACTTTTAACATCAAAGTATTATAATGACACTGTTTTACCATAGGAGGGAAAAACACATGATTCTCGAAAAAGTAAAAGCAGTCATCTCGGAAAATTTAAATGTCGATGTAAATAGTGTATCACTGGAGTCCCAATTAAAACAAGACTTAGGTGCGGATTCGCTCGATGCGGTCGAACTGACGATCGCGCTGGAAGACGCCTTCGATATCAAAGTCGATGACGAAGCCGCCGCGAAGTTTCTCAGCGTCCAGGATATCGTCACCTACATCGAAAGTCTGAACTAGGCAAGCGTATGAATATCGAGAAAGTCCAGGCGCTGATGGCGCTCTTGAAGGACACCGATATTCAGGAACTGCGACTGGTCGACGACGACGGCACGATCGAATTGAAGCGAGGCGCCGGACACGCAATGGTTTTTTCTTCAACAAGTGAAGAAAAGCGAATTGCCAGTGAACCGACGCCTCTTCCCGTTTCCAAACAAACGGAAGTGAAGGCGCCGCTGGTCGGAACCTATTATAGCCGCAAGTCCCCGGGTACTCTGCCTTTTTTGAGTATCGGTCAAAAAATAAACATCAACGATACCTTGTGCATTTTGGAAGCGATGAAGGTCATGAACGAGATCAAATCGCCGGTCGGCGGGACACTCATGAAGATCAACGCCGTCGACGGAGCTTTGGTATCTTTCGACCAGGTGCTATTCGAAATCGAGGAAGACCATGTTTAAACGGATCTGCATCGCGAATCGCGGCGAAGTCGCGGTACGTATCATCCGGGCCTGCAAAGAGCTCGGGATCGAAACCGTGGCGATCTACTCGAGCGCCGATGCGGATGCCCTGCATACCCAATTGGCGACCTATGCGGTCTGCGTCGGAGGCCCGCGGAGTTCCGACAGCTACCTCAACATCTCCAATATTTTAAGCGCGGCCATTTACTATCATTGCGACGCGGTCCATCCGGGTTTCGGTTTCCTCAGCGAAAACGCCCAGTTCGCCCGCATGGTCGAACAATGCGGGATGGTTTTTGTGGGTCCGACCTATGAAGTGATGGAACGGATGGGGGACAAGTCCAAAGCGAAACAAGCGATGCGCGAAGCGGGGATCCCGGTCGTCGAAGGCAGCCAAGGCGTCCTTGCGGACGCCGCAGAAGCGCAAAAGCTCGCGGATGAGATCGGATACCCGATCATCCTGAAAGCGGCGTACGGCGGCGGCGGCAGAGGTATGCGCATCGTCGAAAACAGCGACGAAGTGAACGATGCCTACGAAATCGCCTCCACCGAAGCGAAGAACGCTTTCGGGAACGGTGATATGTACCTGGAAAAATATGTCCGCGATCCCAAACATATCGAATTCCAATTATTGGGCGATGCGTTCGGCAATGTGGTCCATCTTTTTGAAAGGGACTGCAGTATCCAGCGCCGCAATCAGAAACTGATCGAAGAAAGCCCCTCGCGCTTCCTCGACGACGAACTGCGTGCCGAAATGGGCGCGGCGGCTGTCAAAGCGGCCAAACATATCGGTTACCGGAATGCCGGCACCATCGAATTCCTGGTCGACAAGGATCGTCGTTTTTATTTCATGGAGATGAACACACGACTGCAGGTCGAACACGGCGTCACCGAGATGGTGACGGGCATCGATATCGTCAAGGAACAATTCCGCATCGCTTCCGGACTGCCGTTATCGTTTTGCCAGGAGGAGATCCGTCTTTTGGGCCACGCGATCGAAGTGCGCATCAACGCGGAAGATCCCAAAAGCAATTTCACTCCCAATCCGGGTCAATTGACCTTTCTGCATTTCCCGGCCGGACCCAAGATACGGGTCGACAGCGCCATGTATAACGGTTCGATCATCAGCCCGTATTATGATTCGATGATCGCCAAGATCATCGCGTTTGATTCCCAACGTTTAGGCGCGATCAAGAAACTGCGCGCCGCGCTGGAAGAATGCGTCATCGAAGGTGTGCTCACGAATATCGATATGCAATATCTGATCCTGCATCACGCCGAATTCCTGAAGGGGAACTATACGACCTCTTTCATGGCGAAACATCAGGACGAGGTGGTCATCTAGTGGAAAAACCCTTCTTATTCAGAAAAGAAAAACTCGCCGATTTCATGAATTGGCGCAATAAGAAATCATCGCCCAATCGCAAAGAAGCCCCCGAAGGGATGATGCGGGCGTGTTCGTCGTGCGGTGAAATGAGCGAAGCGGTCAAGTTCGAACAGAACTTCTATACCTGCGCGAAATGCGGGCATCATGAAGTGCTCGATGCGACGACCCGCATCCGTTTATGGTGCGACGCCGGTACCTTCGATGAGTGGGATAAGACCTTGGTCGGCAACGATCCGCTGAATTTCCCGACCTACCGCGACAAACTGGGCCAGTACCGTGAAAAGACGCAACTCAACGAAGCGGTCGTCTGCGGTTCCGCCAACATCCTCAACAATCCCTGCGTCCTCTGTGTGATGGATAATCGTTTCATGATGGCATCGATGGGCACCGCGGTGGGTGAGAAGATCACCCGTGCGATCGAACGCGCCACCCGTAAACGCTTGCCGGTCATCATCTGCGCGACTTCCGGCGGCGCCCGCATGCAGGAAGGGATCTACTCGCTGATGCAGATGGCGAAAACCACCGCGGCGTTGGCGAAACATTATGAAAAAGGACTTTTGTTCATCAGTTTCCTCACCCATCCGACAACCGGCGGCGTGACCGCCAGTTTCGCGAGCTTGGGAGATATCATCCTGGCCGAACCCAAAGCCCTGATCGGTTTTGCGGGTCAGCGCGTCATCGAGAACACGATCCGTCAGACCTTGCCTGAAGGTTTCCAATCGGCGGAATTCCAATTGAGCCACGGTTTCGTGGACGCGATCGTCCCGCGAAGCATGCAGCGCAAGACTTTGGGCAGCTTATTAAGCATGCATGGAGGTCTGCGATGAACACACAAGAAAAACTTGAACGGCTGAGCGATCTGAAACTCGAACTGAATCGCAGCGAACTCGAGGCGGATTCTCGCGAACTGCTGATCACGGAACAACAAGCTCTGCGTAGTGAGCTTTATGCACATCCCGATCCGTGGACGAAAGTCCAGATCGCGCGTTATGCGAAACGTCCGAACGCACATTATTTCATCCAGGCGATGTTCACCGATCTCATCGAATTGCACGGCGACCGCCAGAGCGGCGATGATAACGCCATGTATGGCGCTCTGGGTCGTTTTCTGGGGATGCCGGTCACGATTTTGGCCCAGCGTAAAGGTTCCAATTTACAGGAGAATCTCGCCTGCAATTTCGGGATGAACAGTCCCGAAGGCTATCGCAAAGCTCTGCGCCTCATGAAACAAGCCGAGAAATTCGGCCGTCCGATCC
>JBAVGP010000279.1:0-3943 GCA_049684955.1 Erysipelotrichaceae bacterium | reverse complement strand
GATCTACCGGAAGCGATGCACGTCGGTTTCGAAGACGAGCTGGACGCTTAATGAAGGAGGTAAACCATGAGTATCAATAACTTTTCCTCGATTCAAATCAGTTTGGCATCTCCCGCGCGTATCCATGAATGGTCACACGGGGAAGTCAGAAAACCTGAGACGATCAACTATCGTTCCCAGAAACCTGAAAAAGACGGATTGTTTTGCGAAAAGATTTTCGGCCCTTCCAAGGACTGGGAATGTTATTGCGGAAAATATAAGAAAGTGCGCTACAAAGGAGTCGTCTGCGACCGTTGCGGCGTCGAAGTAACCAAGTCCTCCGTCCGTCGCGAACGGATGGGGCATATCGAATTGGCGGCCCCGGTCGCCCATATCTGGTATCTGCGCGGCATCCCGTCACGGATGGCTTTGCTTCTTAACATCACCCCCAAAGCGCTGGAAGAAGTCGTTTACTTCGTCAGCTGGGTAGTCGTCGAACCGTATGATACCCCGTTGGAAACCAAACAAATTTTAACCGAACGCGAATACCGCGAATACAACGCCAAGTTCGGCGCCGGACGTTTCGTCGCCATGACCGGCGCGGAAGCCGTCAAAGCGCTGCTTGAAAAAGTGGATCTCGAAAAAGACCACAAGCAAGTCATCGCCGATTTAGAAAACGCGCAAGGCGACAAACGCAAGAAACTCATCAAACGTTTGGAAACCATCGATGCGTTCCGTCATTCCGGCAACGAACCGGAATGGATGGTCCTCACCGTATTGCCGGTCATTCCGCCGGATCTGCGTCCGATGCTTCAGTTGGACGGCGGCCGTTTCGCCACCAGCGATCTCAACGATCTTTACCGCCGCGTCATCACCCGCAACAACCGTTTGAAAAAACTGTTGGAACTGGGCACCCCGGCGATCATCGTACAAAATGAAAAACGTATGCTGCAGGAAGCGGTCGACGCCCTGATCGATAACGGACGCCGTTCGAAACCGATCACCGGAGCCGGCGGCAGAGCGCTCAAATCGCTCTCTCACTCCCTCAAAGGAAAACAAGGTCGTTTCCGTCAGAACTTACTGGGCAAACGCGTCGACTTCTCGGGTCGTTCGGTCATCGCCGTCGGACCTGACTTGAAGATGTATCAGTGCGGAATCCCGCGTGAAATGGCGATCCAATTATTCAAACCGTTCGTCATCAACGAAATCGTCAACCGGCAGATCGCCGGCAATCCGAAAACCGCCGAAAAACTGATCGACCGTCAAGACCCGCGTGTCTGGGACATCGTCGAAGATGTCATTCACCAGCATCCGGTTCTCTTGAACCGTGCGCCGACCTTGCATCGATTGGGTATCCAAGCCTTCAAACCGAAACTGGTCGAAGGCCGTGCCATCCGTCTGCATCCCTTAGTCACCCCGGCCTTCAACGCCGACTTCGACGGCGACCAGATGGCCGTCCACGTCCCGCTTTCCGAAGAGGCGCGTGCCGAAGCTGAAATCCTGATGTTGGGTTCCAATAATATCTTGGGTCCTAAAGATGGTAAGCCGATCGTAACCCCTTCGCAGGACATGGTCCTGGGGAACTTCTACCTGAACATGGAAGAAACCCAGAAGGAATTTTTCGACAAAGCCGCCGTGCTTGAAGCATTGGGCGATAAAGAAACCGCCTCGATGTGGCATACGTTCGGTGAAGGCGAAGGACATATCTACAAGAATATGAACGAAGCGCTGATGGCGTATGAAAACAAACAGATCCATCTCCACACCCGTATCATCCTGCCGGCCAACGCGCTGAAAAAAGCGTCGTTCACCGCCGACCAACTCGGGAAATACATCATGACGACGGTCGGGAAACTGATCTTCAACGAAATGTTCCCCGCCGATTTCCCTTACTTGAACGAAATCTCCAAAGCCAACTTCATCGGAACCCCGGATCGTTACTTCGTCGACCACGGCGCGGACGTGAAGGCCTTCGTAGCGAGCTTGCCTTTGAGCGGAGAATTCAAGAAGAAGGATCTCGGATTGATCATCACCGAAGTCTTCAACCGCTATTCAACCAAGAAAACCTCCGAAATCCTTGACCAGATCAAGGACAACGGATTCAAGTTCTCCACCATCGCGGGGATCACCGTCGCTCTTTCCGACATCAACGTCGCTCCGAACAAGCAGAAATACGTTGAAGACGGCAAAGAAAAAGCGGCTGTCCTGATGCGCCTCTACAAGAGCGGCCGTTTGACCGCCCCTGAATGGGAACGTCATCTGACGCAGTTGTGGGACAAGATCAAAACCTCCATCGGGAAAGAACTGATGGACGGACTTCCCCGTAAGAACCCCATCAATATGATGGCGACTTCCGGCGCCCGCGGTAACGCCTCCCACTTCACCCAGTTGGCCGGCATGCGCGGACTGATGGGAAAACCGACCCAGTCCAAATCCAAGAAAGAATACCAATCCTCCATCATCGAAGTACCTATCTATTCATCCTTCCGTGAAGGACTCAATGTATCCGAGTTCTTCATCTCGACCCACGGCGTACGTAAAGGCTTGACCGATACGGCGTTGAAAACGGCTGAATCAGGTTACCTGACCCGTCGTCTGGTCGATGTCGCGCAGGATGTCATCGTCATCGAAGATGATTGCGGAACCGATCGCGGTAATTTGGTGGAAGATATCCACGACCGTAAGACCAATTCTGTCATCGAAGGCATCTACGATCGTTTGGTCGGCCGTTACTGTAAAGAAACGATCATCGACCAGAAGACCGGCGAAGTCGTATTGGAAGCCGATGAATTCATCAGTGAAGCCATCGCGCAGAAGATCGTCAACCTCGGCATCAAACAAGTCTACATCCGCAACACCTTCACCTGCGACTCCACCTATGGCGTCTGCAAGAAGTGCTACGGCCGCAACATGGCCACCGGCAAGATCGTCGAAATCGGCGAAGCCGTCGGTATCATGGCGGCGCAATCCATCGGGGAACCGGGGACTCAGCTGACGATGCGTACCTTCCACACCGGAGGGGTCGCCGCATCCGAAGGCGGAGATATCACCCAGGGTCTGCCGCGCGTCGAAGAATTGTTCGAAGCCCGTTGTCCGAAACACGCCGCATTGTTGGCGAAGATCGACGGCGAAATCACCGAGATCACCGAATTGGACGGACGTAACGGAACCCGCATCGTCATCGCCAACGAAAAGGAATCGATCGAGCACATCGCCGAAACGAACCAGATCGTCAGAGGATGGCTGAAAGTCGGATCCATCATCACGGCCGGCGACAAACTGACCGAGGGACAAGTAAACCCCAAGGAACTGTTGGATGTCGCAGGCGTCGCCGAAGTCCAGAAATACATCATCAAAGAAGTCAAGAAGGTCTATCAATCGCAGGGGATCGAAATCTCCGACAAACATATCGAAGTCATGATCCGTCAGATGCTGCGTAAAGTGGTCGTCGTCGACGGCGGTGATACCGGTATGTCACCGGGCATCCAGCTCTCCCTGCCTTCGATCACCAATATCAACCGTAAGATCTTGCTTTCAGGCAAACGTCCGGCGTTATTCAAGCCGACCCTGCTGGGAATCTCGAAAGCATCCGTCGAAACCGATTCCTTCCTGTCCGCCGCTTCCTTCCAGGAAACCACCAAAGTGCTTACCGACGCCGCCATCAAAGGCAAAGTCGACACCTTGTTGGGCTTGAAAGAAAACGTCATCATCGGGAAGCTGATCCCGGCCGGCACCGGTTCCAAAGCGTACCGCGAAACGACCGAGCAGATCAAAGTCCTCGCCAACTCTTTCCGTGAAGAACGTGAAGAACGCAACGCCATCCTCCAGGAAGAGCATGCTTTACCTGAAGAAATGACACGCGGATCCGAAGAATTCAAGGAAGATACCGAACTATAAGTCAAAGGCAACCGCGCGGTTGCCTTTTTTTCTTCATTTCTATAATTATCGTAACAGATCGTTGAAT
>JBAVGP010000278.1:0-2893 GCA_049684955.1 Erysipelotrichaceae bacterium | reverse complement strand
TCTCAGATTAAAAAGCACTTCATTCTCCGAAAGATTATATATTTTGTGGATTTTCGTCGGGATTTCCGTTTGGAGTTCCGCGATGATCCGATACATCAGTAGTCCGTCCAGCGCCATGTTCAACCTTCTCTCGGAAAACATTATAACATATTCTAATTTCATGCATTGTGTAGTATCATAAATGAAAAGAAAGAGGCACGCTATGCAAAAAAGAGGGTTACTTATCATATTGAGCGGACCTAGCGGCGTCGGCAAGGGCACGGTGCGCGACAAGTTCATCAACGATCCCGAACTCAACATCGCTTATTCGGTCTCGATGACCACACGTACCAAACGTCCCAACGAACGCGACGGAATCGATTATCTATTCGTGACCCGCGAACGTTTCGAAGCGGCGATCAAAAACAACGAATTGCTTGAGTATGCGGAATTCGTCGGCAACTACTACGGAACCGTCATCGCGAATGTTGAAAAGCTTCGCAATGAAGGAAAGAATGTCCTGCTTGAAATCGAAGTCCAAGGCGCAAGCCAAGTCAAAGCGAGGGTCGAAGATGCCTTGACGATCTTCATCGTCCCCCCAAGCATGGAAGAATTGGAAAAACGCATCCGCGGTCGTCGTACGGAACCCGAAGAAATCGTCCAGCAACGTCTTTCGAAAGCATCGAAGGAAATGGAACTGATCGGCAATTATAAATTCGTCGTATGTAACGAAGATCCGACCTTGGCAGCGCAGATCATCAGCCTCATCATCAAACGCCACATGGAATAAAAGCGGACACGATCTTTCACGGGGTCGTGTTTTTTTCATGGGTTCTTTTTCGATGCTTACGCATAGTGTATAATGAACCCGAAACGGAGTGTTCCATGAAACTTGCGCATATCTGGATCCAGCATCGCACCCTGCACCTGAATTCGACCTTCACTTATCTTTGCGACGGGTTTTCATTGTGCCCGGGCCAGCGCGTCGAAGTGATGTTCAACCATCGCAAGATCGTCGGTTTCGTCGCACAGGTCGAAGAAACGAAGGTAAGCAGGGAAGTCTGGGAGCAGGATGCGGGGTATAAACTATCATCGATCTTGAGTGTGTTGGATGAAACCCCGGTGCTCAACGACGAACTGTTTCAACTGGGCTTATGGCTTTCGAGGATGACGATCTCTCCGGTCATCGCCTGTTTCCAGACGATGCTTCCGCGCTATCTCAATCCCCGCAGCAATACCCGCAAGCCGGTCGTCGAACTATGGTTGCAAATAAATCCGAACCATATCGTCCCGGATAAATACGCCGATATCTTCCGCTCGATCGAAGCGGTCGAAGGGATGCGCTATAGAGACGCAAAGGAAAACT
Source organism: Erysipelotrichaceae bacterium (assembly GCA_049684955.1). GTDB lineage: Bacteria > Bacillota_I > Bacilli_A > Erysipelotrichales > Erysipelotrichaceae > GWE2-51-13. The sequence continues at coordinate 1,548 of JBAVGP010000278.1, read as the reverse complement.
TCGGTTCACGCGTCGATACGATGGTGAAACATGGCTATCTGGATAAAATCGAGCGTAACGCGGTCTATCGCGAGAAACCGGTGGAGACGAAAGAAGCCGGGTATGACCTGAGCGAAAACCAATGGGACGCCTTGCATAAAATCAAAGCTTCGAAAAATAAAAACATCCTGCTTTTCGGTCCGACCGGATCAGGCAAGACGGAAATCTACCTGCATCTGGCCCAGGAAGCGATCGACGAAGGGAAACAGGCGCTGATTTTGGTGCCTGAGATTTCACTCACCCCGCAGATGGTCAAGCGCGTCGAAGAACGCTTCGGACAAGATGTCATCCTGTATCATTCGCAGCTCAACGACAACCAGCGCTTCCAGCAATACTCCCGCGTCCTTGCGGGCGAAGCGGCGGTGGTGGTCGGGACACGTTCGGCGATCTGGCTTCCGTTCAGCGATCTCAAACTCATCGTGCTGGACGAAGAACATGACAACTCCTACAAGCAGGACAGCCTGCCGAAATATCATTGCCGGGACGTCGCCATGCAACGGGCGAAACATTTCGGCGCGACCGTGATGATGGGCAGCGCCACGCCTTCTTTGGATACCTTCGCGCGGGCGAAACGCGGCGTCTACGAACTCATCGAATTGGATAACCGCATCGCCGGTATATTGCCTGAAGTGAAACTGGTCGCTCCGGATCCGCGCAAACAGGTCGCGCAAGGCATCCGCGACGCAATCGCGGACCGTCTGGAAAAGGGCGAACAAACCCTGATCCTTTTGAACCGGAGAGGGTATGCGCCGGTCCTTCAATGCGTCGACTGCGGTCACATCGAGATGTGCGACGATTGCGAGCGGCCATTGAGCGTACATAAGGAAGACAATATCCTGAAATGCCACAGCTGCGGGATCACCAAGCCGCTGATCGACCGCTGTCCGGCGTGCGGGAACACCCATTTGCGTATGATCGGTTCAGGGACCCAGAAGGTCGAAGAAGAACTGCGCACGACATTCCCAAATGCCCGCATCACGCGGATGGACAGCGATTCCACCTCACGCAAAGACAGCCACGAAAAGCTGCTCGAGGAATTTGCCCAACATCGCAGCGATATCCTGCTCGGCACGCAGATGATCGCCAAAGGCTTGGATATCCCCAATGTCACCTTGGCCGTGGTTTTGGGCGTCGATCAGGCGCTGATGCGCAGCGACGTACGCAGCGTCGAAGAAACGTTCGCACTGCTTGTGCAAGCCGCCGGCCGCAGCGGTCGGGGCGAAGGGAAAGGCGAAGTGCTCGTCCAGACCCGCGCCGACGACCATTATGCCATCGTCTGCGCCTTGAAACATGATTATCTGCGGTTTTTCGCGATCGAGATGCGTTATCGCAAGCTCGGTCAGAATCCGCCCTATACCTATCTGATCGCCCTCGAATGGACCTCCAAGCTCCACGCTTCCGCCCTTTACGGCGCGCGACGTGCGGTGGAACTGTTGGCTATCCATGAAGAATGTCGTATACTGGGACCGTTCGATCTCGGGAAAACCAAGGGATCGTACCGCGTACGGA
>JBAVGP010000277.1:0-19105 GCA_049684955.1 Erysipelotrichaceae bacterium | reverse complement strand
GAAAAAACCTATCTTGCGAGAGGTTTGTTTACAATGGTGACCCGTTGGGGGCTCGAACCCCAGACCCACTGATTAAGAGTCAGTTGCTCTACCAACTGAGCTAACAGGTCAAAACGTTTGCCTAATGATTATATCGTAGGTCAAATGGAAATGCAAGCCGTTAAAGGGGTTAAAGCACATCAATCTGCAATACAAGATCGACCGGATGGATTCGGCGCGATAGAGATTAACTCAGCGGGATCATCGCCGGCCGATCGGTACTCTTCTCATTTAGCTTACTCCTTAATAAACCGCAATCCAGCGTGCAAGACCCCGGAACGACTTCTGACGATCGTTGCGGGAAAGACGGAATCCGTTATAAGAAAGAAAAAAGACGCCGTAGCGTCTAATCGTTGCACTTTGGTGACCCGTACGGGATTCGAACCCGTGAATGCTTGCGTGAAAGGCAAGTGAGTTAACCGTTTCTCCAACGGGCCGTGGCGCCTGAAACAGGACTCGAACCTGTGACCAACCGGTTAACAGCCGGTTGCTCTACCGACTGAGCTATTCAGGCAAGTGCTTATAAAATATAACATACAAACATTCGTTTGGCAATATAAAACGTCACTTTTTTACGTGATTTCCTCGTTGATTTCAACAATCAGCGGGCGTACCATCGTAAGGTTTTTAACCCACTTTTCACGCCGGACCAAGGTATACGCAAGGACGAGTTTGAAGAAGTCCGTCGACTGTCCGACCAGATAGAGACCGAAGACCGGCCACCTGGTCAGGTAGGTGACTAAAGCCACCACCGGGATATTGACGGCCCACATGAAGCCGGAGTCCATGAACAGCGTCGATCGGGTATCGCCGCCGGCCCGCAGGATGAAATAACACTCGGCGGTCCCCATATAGATCCAGAACATAAGGGACATGATACGCAGTTGGGTCATCGCGATCCAGCGGCTCTCAGCGCTGACACGGTACATATACGGGACGAAGAAACTCGAAGCGAACATCGCCACCGCCAGGACCATCGCCAGCATGATACTGAAACCTAATAACTTATAGCCGTTATCCCGCGCTTCGTGCAGCAGATTAGCGCCTAAAGGCTGGGAAATCAACACGGTCGTCGCTGCCGCCATCCCGCCGAAGAGGACGAAGAAGAGGTCGGAAGTCGTCCCGGCGATCTGGAATCCGACGAGTACGGTATCTCCGCGCGTCGCATAGAACATGAACAAGGTCGCCATCCCGGATGACCAAAGGATTTCGTTGGTGGTCAGCGGAAGCGCTTTGATCGTGATGGTCTTGACCAGGTATTTTTGGATTTTGAATAAATCGGGGATGCGGGTCGAGAACGGGAAATGCTTATAATTGAGTACGACCAGCAGGATGGTCAATTCAACGATACGTGCGATCAGGGTCGCCCAGGCCGCTCCGGCAACACCCAGTCTTGGGAAGCCGAAATTACCGAAGATCATGCAATAGTTGAAAACGAAGTTGGTCACCATGGACACGACGCCGGCATACAGCGGGATTTTCGTCTGTCCGATCGATCGCATGGCATTCCCGATCGCCATCGTCAGCGCCAGCGGGATGAAGGTCAGCGCGGCGATACGCATGTAAACCGCGCCTTCCGCCAGGATGGCCGGGGTTTTCGTGAAGAAACCGAGGATGGCATCCGGGAAAAGCAGCGCCAACGCGACAAACGGAAGCATGATCAGATAGGCGCTCAACATGGAATACCTGAAAGACTGCTTCATATGATCGTTGTCTTTGGCTCCGTAGAACTGCGCGATATAGATGGACGAAGCGGCCAGTACGCCGAAAGTCCCGAAAATCGCGATCATGAAGTAACGGTTGGTGACCGCGACGCCGCTGAGCGATGCATCCCCTAATTGACCGACCATCAGATTATCAAGCAGATTCACGGATGAAGTCACGAGTTGCTGGATCATCAAGGGAATAGCGACGATCAGCACTTGTTTGTAGAAAGATTTTGTACCGATGAAGCGTGCGAATCGTTTTCTCATCCGGAACCTCCGTTCGTTTGAATTGTATCGGAAACGATAATTCTGTGCAAGAGTAAAAAAAAACGTCCTTGCGGGACATTTGGTTTTGCCTTGGTGGAGCTTATCGGGATCGAACCGATGACCCCCTGCTTGCAAAGCAGGTGCTCTCCCAGCTGAGCTAAAACCCCATGTATATAAATTCGATGGTGGGCCTGAATGGACTCGAACCAACGACCTCGCCCTTATCAGGGGCGCGCTCTAACCACCTGAGCTACAGGCCCATGCGCACCGAATGCCTATAAAATATACCATGATTGAATAGCCCTGTCAACAAAAAAAGCGTAAAAAAAGCCCTCGGAATTGCATCCGAGAGGCTTTCTCCAATTAACGTTTCGAGAACTGCGGAGCGCGACGAGCACCCTTCAATCCATATTTCTTACGTTCTTTCATGCGGGAGTCGCGGGTCAGGAAGCCGGCTTCTTTCAGCTTCGCGCGATAATCGAGCGAGGCTTCCAGTAAAGCACGGGAGATTCCGTGGCGCATCGCGCCTGACTGTCCGGTATAACCGCCGCCGATGACGTTGATATTCGCGTCCATGCCGGTGAGGGTACCCGTAAGTTCAAGCGGGGAACGAACGACCATGCGCAATGTTTCCAAGGGCAGGTATTCTTCCAAAGTCTTTCCGTTGACGGTGATGACACCGGTTCCGGGGGTCAGGTAAACACGTGCGACGGAGGTTTTACGACGTCCGGTTCCGAGATATGTGACAACTGTCTTCTTTTTCGTGGCCATGTCTGTTTCCTCCTATCCTTTGATTTTCAACTCAACAGGTTGTTGAGCGGCATGCGGATGATCCGCGCCTTTGTAGACAAAGAGATGCATGCGTTGGCGATCACCCAGACGGGTGTGCGGCAACATGCCGTGGATCGCACGTTCAACCCACTCGATTGTGTATTGAGCGCGCATAATCTTGGTTGTCCGCACGCGCATACCATCGGTATGCTGCGAGTGGTTGTAATACTTCTTCGTCTCATCTTTGTTGCCTGTGACGACGATCTTGTCGGCGTTCAGGACGATAACGAAACCACCTGTATCGACGTTCGGAGTATAGTCCGGACGGTGCTTGCCGCGCAAGACCGTTGCGACTTCACTCGCTAATCGACCCAAGGTAAGTCCGGTCGCATCAACATAAAACCATTCGTGAACGACTTCTAAAGGTTTTGCCATAGTTGTTTGGCGCATACTGGTTATTTTCCTCCTAACCAAAAGTAGTTTCCGGGGCTACATTTGGCATAAAGTGCCATCTACAATGATATTCAAATTCCGCCCGCTTGTCAAGGGATTTCGCTGTACAGGCGGAAATATGCTATACTTACGACGGTGATATCCATGGAAATCGTCTATCTGCCGGTTGAAGAGAAAAAGATGATCGCGGAACTGACTTTGCCGGAAGGCGATGGTCCTTTTGATGCGTTGGTCTGGATCGGCGATCCGGATGGAAATGTTCAATTCCCGCCCGATAAGGCCGTCCTGGTGATCCGTCATCCGGTCGATCATCCGCTATGGTTCGCCGCGTTGTGCGATGAACTGCGGATGCAGGATTTCTATACCCGGTCAGCGATCTTACGAGTCGACGAACCGGTCGTACCGTTCAAATTCGTGGCGGGTCATCCGTTTATCGAGGTGACCGGTGAATTTGCGAATGAAGTCAAACGATGTTTCCCGGGAAATGATTACTCCTAGAGACATCTTTTTTCTATAATTTCCGCTGACTGACTTCGATACCTAAAGAGTTCAGGAACAGGACGGCTTCGCGGATCGTTTTCTTGTCATGGAAATCCATCGGATTATGGGCGTCGATGCCGACCATCACTTCATTGCCGACTTCGGACGCGATCTGCCAGAACTTCGGATAGGGATAGCACATTTCCTCATGTTGGTTGCGTACGCCGCCAAGATTGTATTCGACCGGGAGACCGGCTTTTTTACAGGCTTCCAGGATCACGCGGCTGATATGTTCGGAATCTTCGTCCCATTGTTTGAGACTATGCACGAAGATGTCGGGGTGGGCGAAATAGGTATAGACGCCGCTGTCGATCGCCGCGAGACTGTCGGAAAGGTAGTCCGCCAAGAGATTCTTCTTATCCTGATAATGACTATAGTAGCGGTTCTGGGCTTCGAATTCATGGAAATGATTCCCCAATATGACATAGTCGAGTCCGTATTCATGGATCGCGCCTTTGAGCCAATCCATCCGGCCGGCGAAATATTCGCATTCCAAGCCGATCTTGATGGAGATCTGATCTTTGAATTCTTCGCGCAGATTCCTTAGGCTGGAAATATATTCCGGCAACGAAGAGAGCTGCATGCGGATCATCCCGGTTTCCTGGGGCAGCAGCGGCCACGGGGAGTGGTCGGTGAACGCGATTTCGCTGAAGCCGGCTTTGATCGCTTGTTCGACGTAATCGCGGTCACGTCCTACCGCATGCTTGCAGCGATGGGTATGGACATGGTAGTTCGTCTTGATCATAGCTGTTCCTTATAATCGACGCGCACAAGGTAAAGCCCGCAGGCGGGTACGATGCTGCTGGTCGCTGTCTTATCCCTTTTATCAAGGATGGTTGCGAGATCTTCGGTCGTTTTGCGATGCAGGCCGACATCGATCAGATTGGCGACCAACATGCGGACCATATAACGTAAAAACCCGTTCCCTTCGAGAATGAAACGGATGCGGTCGTTTTCCTCTTCGATATCGATACGTGTGACCGTACGGATCTGATTGGGGATTTCTTCGAAGGAGTTTGCGCAAAAGGATGCGTAATCATGGGTACCCTTCAGTAAGCTCGCACCCTGACGCATCGCTTCGACATCCAGCTTGCGGTTGAGTTGATGTTCCAGATTGTAATGCAGCGGATCATAGATGCCGGTATTAACCAGATAGTCATATCGTTTGGAAACGACCGAAAAGCGCGCATGAAAGGTATCAGGGACGATATGCACTTCACGGATAGTCATATCTTTGGGCAGTTGCGAGTTCAGCGCTTTCACCCAGACATCCTCGGTCAGCTGCATATCGGAATCGAAGTGGAACGACTGTGCCAACGCGTGGACGCCCGCGTCCGTCCGTCCCGATCCGACGATCAACACCGGATGACGGTGCATGAGTGCAAGGATATCTTGCAGGATCTGCTGGATGGACACAACATTGGGCTGGATCTGCCAGCCCGCATAATTGGTTCCATTGTAACTGATCAGCACTTGGTATCTCATTTGTAGACGGCCATGACGATGAGTCCGGCCAGCAGGAGCAGCACGATGACGATCATGATGTAGTCCTTGAGCGTCCGTTTCAGTTGTTTGTAGCGTGTGCGTTTGGCGGACGGGACATACCCGCGCGCTTCCATCGCATCGGCGAGATCTTCGGCACGTTGGAAACTCGACACGAAAAGCGGTACGATCAGGGATAGAATCGCCATGATCTTCTCCTTGAACTTCCCTTCTTTCAAGTCGACACCGCGCGAGGCTTGCGCTTTCATGATCCGTTCGGTTTCTTCGATCAAGGTCGGGATGAAACGCAATGCGATCGAAATCATCATCGCGATTTCATGCGCCGGAACCCCGAAGCGTTTCATCGGGGCAAGCAGATCTTCGATCGCCAAGGTCAGATCCAAAGGTTTGGTCGTGGCGGTCAAGGCGGTGGTGATCATGATCATCAGCGCCAAGCGGAATGTGATATATAAGGTCTGATAGATCGCGTCGCTGTAGACGGTGAAGCCGTAGATCGAGAAGAGGACATAACCGGTGCGCAGCACCAGCACGTTGATGACCAAGAGGAACACCAGCATGAACAGCATCGGTTTCATAGCCCGGAAGATGAAATTGAGTTTGAGTTTGGCGATCAGCAGGACGCAGACGATGAACAATCCCAACACCGCATAGCCGTAATAACCGGCCGGGATGAAGACGGCGACCAAGAGGAAGAACATCGCGATGATCTTCATGCGGGGATCGAATTTATGTACGATGCTGTCTAGGGGGATATAGCGCCCCAGTGCGATGTTACTCATGTTTGAGCCTCGCCGCGATGGCTTTGGCCAAGGTCTGGATATCCGATATGCCTTCCGGCAGAACCATGCCTTCCTTCTTCAGCGCTTCTTTGAATTTCAAGACATGCGGAGGGGTGATATGCAGTTCGTTGAGCAGACTGGCGTCGTTGAAGAAATCCTTGACGGTCTGATGGACGGCGCATTTACCTTCGCGCATGACGACGACATTATCGCAATAATTGAGGACATGTTCCATGTCGTGGGTGACGATAAGGACGGTCTTGCCATATTGCTTGTTGAGCTGCATGAACAACTGCATCATCGATTTGGAACCTTGCGGATCCAAGCCGGCGGTCGGTTCATCAAGTACGAGGACTTTCGGATCGATCGCCAAGATGCCGGCGATGGCGATGCGGCGTTTCTGACCACCGGAAAGATCGAGCGGCGATTTCTGCGCGATGCTTTCGTCCATCCCGACGACGATCAAGGTCTCAAGCGCCTTCTTGCGGGCTTCTTCTTCGGAGACGCCGAAATTGAGCGGTCCGAACATGATATCCTTGAGCACGGTTTCTTCGAACAATTGATATTCGGGGAATTGGAAAACCAATCCGACGTTCTTGCGGAGTGATTTAAGTTGTTTCGGTTTGTCCGCATGCGTGATGATGCGGTCCAACACCAGGACTTGCCCTGAAGATGGCAGTAATAACGCGTTCAAATGCTGGATAAGGGTTGATTTGCCGCTGCCGGTCGGACCGATGATCGCGGTGACGCGGTTCATCTCGATAGCCAGATCGACTTCTTTGAGGGCGGCGTAGGCGAACGGTGTTCCCGGCGCATAGGTATAACTTACTTTTTCGAAAGCGATCGGCACAGTTGGCTCACCATCCCTTCTTCGTCCATCGGCGTATCGACGACAACGCCTTGTTTTTTAAGTTCGAGCGCCAGTTTGACGCTGAACGGTGCGTCCAGACGCAGTTTCACCAAGTCGGCGTAACGGTGCAGGATGACTTCGGGGCTTCCGTCCATCACGATCTGACCTTCGTTCATCACCAAAACGTGGTTGCCTTTGCGGACTTCCTCGATGTCGTGCGTAATCGACAGGATGGTCATATTGCGGCTCTTATGGAGCTGATCGACCAAGCTGTTGACATCTTCCTTGCCTTGCGGGTCCAGCATGCTGGTGGCCTCGTCAAGGATCAGGATCTCGGGGCTCATCGCCAATACGCCGGCGATTGCGACGCGTTGTTTTTGTCCGCCCGAAAGGCGTGTCGGTTCATGGTTGAGATATTCCGTCATATTGACTTCGGCGGCGAAACGTTCGATGATTTCATCCATGTCTTTGGATTCGACCTGATGGTTCTCCAGCCCGAACGCGATATCGTCGCGCACGGTGGCGCCGATGAACTGGTTGTCAGGGTTCTGGAAGACGATCCCGATTTTTCCGCGGATCGATGCGAGGTTTTCCAGGGTCAGCGGCGCGCCGTCGATGAGGATCTCCCCTTCTTCTTTTTCGAGTAGTCCGATCAACAGCTTGGCGATGGTTGATTTACCGCTTCCGTTGTGACCGATGATCGTTGTATAGCTTCCGCGCTCAACAGAAAAACTGACGTCTTTGACGACGTCCATTTCCTGGTCGTACGAAAATTTGAGATGTTTGACCTCAATCGGTTTCACACTAGTACCTCCTGGATGCGATGCTATTCGATGTCCGCCGTCGTGCGCTTGAATCCTTTGTAGGAACCGTGGTTGGCGTACGACATTTCGGCGATTTCCAGAATGCTGGCATAGATCGCGTCGGCAGTGGCGGGCATATGTAAACGGACCGTGACGGAATTATCCGAGCCGGCTTCATCGAGATGATAATTCTTGGCTTTCGCTGCCTTCACAAAAGCGAACATGGCATCCGTCGTATCAAACGATACCCGGTGTTCCAGATCGAGTTCATCGTTCTCACTGTAGCCGTCCGCCAGCAGATGGGCTTGGATGCGGTAGCTCTGCTTGGCGTTGTCATCGACTTCCTGCGGGATTTTCCCGTCGGATTCGTCGCTGAAATGCGCCCATTCTTCCGCCTTTTGTTCTTTGCGGAATTGTCTGTCCGCATTATGTTTGCGGTATGCGGCGAAACCTGCCGCCGCGATCCCCAAAAATGCCAATACCGGCAGTGTTTTTTTCATAGGTCGGTCTCCTTTTTGATATTGTACCATAGTTGAAGGTACATTACGCTTTGGTTGAACTGACGCATCACGAGAAAAAGGAGCGAAAATTCGCTCCTGTTAGACCAATTCGATCGTTGCCATCTCAGCTGCGTCGCCGCGGCGTGTGACGGTTTTCGTAACGCGGGTATAACCCCCGTGACGGTCGGCATATTTCGGTGCGATTTCGTCGAACAGTTTCTGCACGGCTGTCTGGCCGGTTTCTTTGTTTGCGACGACATCGCGTACAAACGATGCGACTTGACGACGTGCATGCAGGTCGCCCTTCTTCGCGGTCGTGATGAGTTCATCGACGACGGAACGAAGGTCCATCGCTTTCATTTCGGTTGTATCAACTTTGCCGTAAATGATCAGGCTGGTCGCCAGGTTTCTGAACATGGCTTTGCGATGATCTGCTTTACGTCCAAATTTACGATTCCACATGGTTCTTCTCCTCCTTAGGTTTATTCGTAGGACTTGAAGCCAAGACCCAGTTCGAACAGTTTGTCTTTGACTTCTTTCAACGATTTTTTACCCAGGTTGCGGACACGCATCATTTCGTCTTCCGAACGTTGGGTTAATTCTTCGACCGTCTGGATGCCGGCACGTTTTAGACAATTGTAGGAACGGACGGAAAGATCCAAGTCTTCGATCATCATGACCAATCCCTTGTTTACGATTTCGCCGTTGGCGTCTTTCATGACCGAATCGAGGTCGCTGACGTTGTCGGAGATTTCGGAGAACAATTCGAGGTGGTCGATGAGGATCTTGGCACCCAACGCCAACGAAGTTTGCGGGGTGATGGAACCATCGGTCCAGATTTCGAAGATGACTTTGTCATACTTCAGGTCTTGCCCGACACGGGTCGGCTCGACATTGTAAGAGATGCGTTCTACGGGTGTGTAGATGGAGTCCGTATAGATGGTGCCGATGCCTTGCGAGGATCCCTGATACAGAGATTTGTTCGCGTCGGCGCTGACATAGCCTCTTCCATTACGGCACTTCATTTCCATATCCAGGACACCGCCTTGTTCCAGCGTAGCGATGACCAGGTCTTTGTTAAGGATTTCGACATTCGTCGGACATTCGATATCGGCGGCGGTGACGATCTTAGGACCCTTGGCGGAAATCCGCAGGGTATATGCATCGTCGTCGCTAACGGTCATGATCAGGTCCTTGATATTCAGGACGATGGTCGTGACGTCTTCTTCGACGCCCGGAATAGAAGTGAATTCATGATATACGCCGTCGATCTTGATCGAATAAACGGCTGCACCCGGTAGAGAGGAGAGTAAAACTCTTCTTAAGGCGTTTCCAATCGTCGTCCCGAATCCGCGTTCGAGAGGTTCGATGACGAATTTCCCATAGTGGTCGGATTCGATGTATTCTTTGACTTCAAAATTGGCGCGTTCGAATTTTTGCATTACCTAGCCCTCCTCACTGTGGTTTTATCCACGTGGCCGTTTCGGCGGACGGCAACCGTTATGCGGAATCGGCGTCACGTCGTTGATTACGTTGATTTCCAAACCCGCTGTCTGCAAACTTCTTACAGCGGCTTCGCGTCCGGGACCCGGACCTTTGACGTTGACTTCGACTGTTTTCATACCGTGGTCGACAGCGGCTTTCGCGGCTGCTTCGGCGGCAAGTTGCGCCGCGAACGGCGTTGACTTTCTGGAACCTTTGTACCCGAGGGCACCGGCCGATGACCAGGAAATGACATTTCCTTTTTCATCCGTGATGGTGACGATCGTGTTGTTGAAGGTGGAGTGGATATGAGCTATGCCGCGGGCGACGTTCTTGCGAACGCGACGCTTGCGGCTGGCTGCTTTATTAGTTGCTGCTTTTGCCATGTTTATTTCCTCCTACCCTATTTCTTCTTGTTCGCGACAGTGCGACGCGGACCTTTTCTGGTACGCGCATTGGTTTTGGAACGTTGTCCGCGTACAGGTAAACCTTTTCTATGACGACTTCCGCGATAACTGCCGATTTCCATCAAACGTTTGATGTTTAAATTGACTTCACGACGAAGATCGCCTTCTACTTTGATTTTGTCGACTTCTTTACGGATGGCGTTGACTTGGTCTTCGGATAAATCCTTGACACGGATGTCTTCGCTGATCCCGCAAGTAGCTAAGATCTGTTCGGAAATGGTCCGACCGATTCCGTATACATACGTTAACGACACCACTACACGCTTGTCGCGTGGGATGTCCACTCCAGCAATACGAGCCATATTTCTGTGTTACCTCCTAGTTACCCTTGACGTTGTTTGTGTTTCGGGTTTTCACAAATTACCATTACGCGGCCTTTGCGTTTAATGATGCGGCACTTATCGCATATGGGTTTGACTGATGGTCTTACTTTCATGCGTTTCCTCCTGTTGACATTTATTTATGTCTGAATGTTATGCGCCCACGTGTTAGATCGTAGGGTGAAATTTCAACGGTTACGCGGTCGCCCGGTAAAATGCGGATGTAGTGCATGCGGATTTTACCGGAAACGTGGGCTAAGATCATGTGTCCGTTGGCGAGTTTCACCTTAAACATGGCATTGGGAAGCGTGTCTTCCACAATACCGTCGATTTCGATTACGTCTTGTTTACCCATTCTGTGAGTGATCCTCCTTGCTTCGTAATGCGGTTAGGATTTCATACCCGTCGTCGGTGATGACGACCGTATGTTCATAGTGTGCCGCGAGCGAACCGTCCCGTGTGACCACGGTCCAATCGTCGCTGAGCACTTTGGTGAAAGGTTTCCCCATGTGCACCATCGGTTCGATCGCCAGGCACATCCCCTTTTTCAAGAGGACGCCCCGACCCGGTTCCCCATAGTTGGGGATGGATGGATCTTCGTGCAGATGCGCGCCGACGCCATGACCGGTATACTCGAAGGGCACGGTATAACCGAAGCTGTAGACATACTCGCCGATGGCGTTGGATATGTCCGAGAGACGGTTACCGGGTTTGACTTTCTTCAGGCCTTCAAAGAGACTCTGCTTGGTCACTTCCATCAGGTGAAGCGCTTCGGGTGAAACGTTTCCGATGGCGTAGGTCCACGCACTGTCGCCGTGATAACCTTTAAAACAAGCGCCGATATCGACTGAGATGATGTCCCCGTCTTTCAGTACGGTGGAATCAGGGATTCCATGAACCAGGGTTGCGTTGATCGAAGTGCAGGCGGCTGCCGGGAATCCGTTGTACCCTTTGAATGAAGGAGTCGCCCCATTATCCCGGATAACCTTTTCGACGATCGTATCGACGTCTCTGGTGGTCATTCCGGCATGGATGGATTGTGCGACGGCTTCATGCGCTTTGGCGACGATTTCTCCCGCGATCCGCATCAATTCGATTTCACGCTCTGATTTAGTACTGATCATTTAAGCGTCTTTAGAATCTTGGCTACGTCAGCCCAGACGGATTCGATATCTCGTGATCCATCGACGCTGTGTACAAGTTTCATTTCGCTGTAATAATTCAAAACCGGGGTTGTATTCGTGACGTGCTCTTGCAAGCGGACGGTCAGCTGCTCGATCGTGTCATCTTTACGATGAACGAGAACGGCTCCGTCGACGTCGCACACACCTTCCACCTTGGGAGGCAGATTGGTGATGTGGTAGATCGCGCCGCAACTCGGACACATCCGGCGTCCCGTGATACGGGGTGCCAATTTATCCAGGTCGACATCAAGACTGATGACTGCTTCGACAGGTTTGCCGATCGCTGCGGAAATCTTTTCAAACGCAAGCGCCTGATCCAAAGTACGCGGGAAGCCGTCCAACAGGTAACCCTTTTGGCAGTCTTCCTTCATCAGACGTTCGCCGACCATCGCGATCGTGACTTCATCGGGGACAAGTAAGCCTTGTTCCATGAAGCGTTGTGCGCTGCGACCTAATTCTGTGCCTTCGGCGATGGCGGCGCGGAACATGTTGCCGGTCGAGATATGTGGGATGTCGTAACATTCCAGAATCTTTTTGGCCATCGTTCCTTTACCGCTGCCGGCGGCTCCCATGATAAGAATATTCATATTGAATCCTCCTTACCGATTTACGAACCCGCGGTATTGCCGCTGGGTCAGTTGACCTTCCAAATCCTTCATGGTTTCCAGAGCGACACCTACGACGATGATGATACCAGTTCCGCCCACGGAAATACTGGAGGGCAGGCTAGTGACCATCGGCAATAAGTAAGGCAGAATCCCGACGAAAGTTAGGAACAAGGCGCCCAGAACCGTGATACGGTTGAGGACTTTCTTGAGATAGGATTTGGTTTCCGATCCCGGACGGATGCCCGGAATATAGGTCCCTTGTTTACCCAGGTTTTCAGCGATCTTTTCCGGATCGACCTGCAAGTTCGTATAGAAGAACGTGAAGGCGATGATCAGGACTCCGTAGATCACCAATCCCAGCGGTTTCTGGAAATTGAAGATGTCGGAGAACCAGCTGTATAAACCTTTGGTCTGCGCGAAGAAGCTGAATGCCGTCGCCGGCGCCGTCATGACCGCGGATGCGAAGATGACAGGGATGACGCTGGCCGAGTTGATCTTAAGGGGCAGATACGTGATATCGTTCTTCGCCTTACCCATGTTACTTGACGTATATTGGATAGGGATTTTACGCACGGCCTGCGACATGAAGATGACCAACACGATGATCAGGATATACATCAGCACGAACAAGCCGAAGTTCAGATAACCGTTGAACGTGGCCGCCGAACTGCTGGTGTCGACCATGGTCTTGAAGACGGATTGGAACTGGAACGGGATGTTCGATACGATACCCGCGAAGATGATGATGGAAACACCGTTGCCGATCCCGTAGGACGAGATGCGGTCGGCGATCCACAGCAGGAACATCGTTCCGGCCGTCAGTACGATCGCGACATACAAATAGGTAGCCATGCTTGCGTTGGTCAGGATGTTATAGTTGACATCGAAAGCGTAAGTCATGGTGAAGGATTGGAACAGGGCGAGGACGACACCGAGATAACGGGTGACCTTGTCCAGTTGCTTTCTTCCCGACGCTCCCGATTTCGACATTTCCGTCAAGGCCGGGATGACATCCATTGCCAACAGCTGGACGATGATGGATGCGGTGATATACGGCCCGACGCCCATCGCGAAGATGGAGAAACGTTGGAGCGCACCGCCGCCAAGCAAGTTCATGATGCCTAGTACGGAGACGTCGCTGACACCCTTCAATAAAGCTGCGGTGTCAACCATCGGAGCCGGAATGCCGGCGCCGAGTCGGAAGATGAACAACATGCCCAAGGTAAAGAGGATCTTTTTGCGGATCTCCTTACTCTTGACCAGGTTGACGAATGTTTTGATCATACTAGATCACCTCGACTTTGCCGCCTGCTTGTTCGATCAAGGTGACGGCGGATTTGGAGAATTTGTGGGCTTTGACGACCAGTTTCTTTTCCAAGGCTCCGACGCCGAGGATTTTGATTCCGTTTAATTCTTTACGGACCATACCTGTTTCGATCAGGAGTTCCGGCGTTACTTCCGTTCCTTCTTCGAAACAGTTGAGCGTGCCTACGTTGACGATGGCATACTCGACGCGTGTGAAGTTGGTAAATCCGCGTTTCGGGATTCTTCTGTGTAAAGGAGTCTGGCCGCCTTCGAATCCGATGGCGACACCGCCTCCCGTACGGGAGTTCTGACCTTTGGTCCCTTTGCCGGCTGTCTTACCGACACCCGACCCTTGACCGCGGCCCAGACGTTTCGAATTCACCTTGCGGGCTCCTTCGACGAAATGCAATTCATGTAGTTTCATTGTTGTATCCTCTCCTAGCGTACGTCTTCGCGTTTGATTTCGCGCAGACGGGCTACTTGATCGACAGTCTTCAGCTCTTTAAGGGCTTCGACGGTCGAACGGACCATATTGATCGGGGTGCGGGATCCTAAGCATTTCGTCAGGATATCGCCGATTCCGGCGAGTTCGAGAACGGCACGAACGGCACCGCCGGCGATAACGCCGGTACCTTCTGAGGCCGGGCGCAGTAATACGGATCCGGCACCATAGTTTCCGATGATGACATGCGGAATGGTGGTTCCTGTGATAGGTACGCGAATCAGATTCTTCTTGGCGTCTTCGATCGCCTTCTTGATCGCATCAGGTACTTCGTTGGCTTTGCCGGTACCAAAACCGACACGGCCTTTCTTGTCCCCGATGACGACTAAAGCTGCGAAACGGAAACGGCGTCCGCCTTTGACAACCTTTGTTACACGGTTGATAAAGACTACGCGTTCTTCAAATTCCTTCTGCTCTTTTTCAAACCTTCTCGGTTTGCGTTGTGGTTGTTGTTCCATGGTGCCCTCCTAGAATTTCAGTCCGGCTTCTCTTGCCGATTCGGCAAGCGCCTTGACACGTCCGTGATAGAGATAACCGCCACGGTCGAATACTACTTCGCTGATATTCGCTGCTTGGGCACGTTTCGCGATTTCGGCACCGACCGCTTTCGCAGCGTCGATGTTCCCGCCCTTTTCCAATTTCATTTCAACCGAGTTTGCGGCCGCCAGTGTTACACCGGCGACATCGTCGATCAACTGCGCATGGATATGCGAATTGGAACGGAATACGTTCAGGCGAGGACGTTCCGGAGTACCTGTAACCTTGGTGCGAACGCGCACGTGACGACGTTGACGTTCTAAATTCTTCGATATTTTCTTTAGCATTTGTTCAGTTTCTCCTTTCCGTTACTTCTTACCTGCCGTTTTTCCTTCTTTACGGCGGATGATTTCACCTTTATACTTGATTCCTTTACCGAGGTACGGTTCAGGTTTGCGTACGGCGCGGATATTGGCCGCCCATTCGCCGACACGTTGCTTATCGATACCCGATACGACGATTTCCGTCTGACTGGGGCAAGCGACGACGACACCTTTTTCGACCTCGAAGATGACGGGGTGCGAATAACCGATGTTGATGGTCAGCTTGGTTCCTACGATATTGGCTCTGTAACCGATCCCGACCAGTTCTAATGATTTCTTGTATCCGTTGAGGGTACCTTCGATCATATTGGCGAGTAGGGCGCGGGTCGTGCCGTGCAACTGCTTGGTATGTTTTTCTTCATTCGGACGAGCGACGGTAAGGATACCTTCGTTCAGTTCGATGATCATAAGCGGACTGAATTGGCGCGTTAGTTCCCCTTTGGGGCCTTTGACAGTCACCTCATTCCCTTGGGCGATGATGACTTCAATGCCTGCGGGAACGGTAATCGCTTTGTTTCCGATGCGTGACATTTTTACATTCCTCCGTTATTCTACCAGATGTAGGCGAGTACTTCGCCGCCCACATTTTGTTTTCTGGCCTGTTTGTCCGTCAACATACCGTGGCTCGTCGAGATGATCGCGATGCCTAAACCGTTAAGGACGCGCGGGATACGTTCGACTTCGACGTATACGCGTAATCCCGGTTTCGAGATGCGTTTCAATCCACTGACGACACGTTCCTTATTGGGACCGTATTTGAGCGCGATGGTGATCGTCTTTTGGACATCGCCGCTGACTTCGAAGCTTGTGATGAAGCCTTCTTCTTTGAGGATTCGGGCGATTTCTAATTTTTCCTTGCTTGCAGGAACTTCAACAACTTCGTGACGCACGTTAACGGCGTTACGAATACGTGTCAGCATATCCGCAATGGGATCGGTCATATTCATCATGACGTATGTTCCTCCTTACCAACTCGCCTTTTTGACACCCGGGATCTGACCTTTGTAGGCCAGTTCGCGGAAGCAAATACGGCAGAGTTTGTATTTTTGCAAAACAGCGTGGGGACGACCGCAGCGTTCGCAGCGGGTATAAGCACGCACTTGGAATTTCTGAGGACGTTTCGATTTGATGATCAGAGATGTTTTTGCCATGTTCTTGTCCTCCTATTTCTTTTCGAACGGCATGCCGAGTTCCTTCAGCAATGCGCGTCCTTCTTCGTCGGTCAATGCCGACGTGACGATGACGATGTCCATTCCGCGGACGCGGGTGACTTTATCGAAGTTGATTTCCGGGAAAATCAATTGTTCCTTGACGCCCAGGGTGTAGTTTCCGCGGCCATCGAAGGCGTGGACACTGACACCGCGGAAGTCGCGGACGCGCGGCAGCGCGATATTGAATAACTTATCGAGGAAGTCGTACATCTTGGCACCACGTAAGGTGACTTTGCAGCCGATCGACATGCCTTCGCGGAGTTTGAAGTTCGCGATGGATTTCTTGGCTTTCGTGATGACCGGTTTCTGACCGGTTAGGAGCGTGAGTTCCGCAACCGCGTCTTCCAATGCTTTCGCATTGGCGATCGCGTCGCCGATACCCATGTTGATGACTACTTTTTCGAGTTTGGGAGCCTGCATGACGGAGGAGTAGTTGAACTGCTTCACCAATGCGGGCACGACGGTGCTGACATATTTTTCGTTGAGCCGATTCATGTTAAGTTCCTCCTCACTTCACAACGGCGCCCGTTTGTTTGATGATACGGACTTTCTTGCCTTTTTCTTCCTTATAACCGACACGTCCCGATTTCTTCGCTTTCGCGTCGTAGATCGCTACGTTGGATACATGGATCGGGGCTTCCTTTTCGACGATGCCGCCGTCGGGGTTGGCCTGGGTCGGTTTCAAATGCTTTTTGACCAGGTTGACACCTTCGACAAGAACTTTTTCGTCTTTGGGAAACGCCTTAAGGACTTCTGCGATGGTTCCTTTGGAAGCACCGGTGATGATTTTGACTTTATCGCCTTTTTTAATTTTCATGGTACCCTCCTACAGGACTTCCGGCGCCAAGGATACGATTTTCATGAAATCCTTGTCACGGAGCTCTCTCGCTACGGGGCCGAAAATACGGGTACCACGCGGCGTGTTGTCGTCTTTGATGAGAACGACGGCGTTATCATCGAATTTAATATAGGTTCCGTTGTCGCGGCGAACCCCGTAGACAGTGCGGACGATGACGGCTTTGACGACGTCACCCTTCTTTACAGCTCCACCTGGTGTCGCTTCTTTGACGGTGCAGACGACGATGTCTCCGATATTGGAGAACCGACGGTGTGATCCGCCCAGGCAACGAATGACTAAGACTTCTTTCGCACCGGTGTTGTCGGCTACCCGGCATCTGGTTTCATTTTGAATCATGAATGTTCCTCCTCCGGTTACAGCACTACGGCTTTTTGGATGACTTGGATCAAGCGGAAACGTTTCGTGGCTGACAAGGGGCGGGTTTCCATGATTTCCACGATATCGCCGATCTTTGCTTCACCTAATTCGTCATGCGCTTTGAAACTCTTCGAATATTTGACGCGTTTTCCATACAAAGGATGGCGTTTCGAGGTCGATACTTCGACGACGATCGTTTTATCCATTTTGTCGGAGATAACGGTTCCGCGATAAACTTTGCGGCTTGTTCTTTCCATTTTTGTCGACCTCCTATTTACGTTCAGCGAGCGTGCGCTCGGTGATGACGGTTTTGATGCGCGCGATGGTCTTGCGGACTTCACGCATACGCGACGGACTGGACAACTGACCCGTGGCTTGTTGGAAACGGAGGGTGAACAGTTCTTCTTTGAGCGTGTCGACTTGTTTCAGTAATTCAACATTACTTTTTTCACGTAGATCGTTTTTCATGACTATTCCTCCTCACCCTTACGGACAAAACGGGCTTTGACCGGCAATTTATGCGCTGCCAAACGGAACGCTTCGCGCGCCGTTTCTTCGTCTACTCCGCCGATTTCAAACATGATGCGGCCTGGTGATACAACGGCTACCCATCCTTCAGGAGCTCCTTTACCGGAACCCATGCGGACTTCGAGCGGTTTTTTGGTGATCGCCAAGTGCGGGAAAATTTTGATCCAGACTGAACCGCCGCGGCGCATATGACGTGTCATCGCGATACGGGCGGATTCGATTTGACGGTTACTTACGTAAGCGCCGGATTCGGCGACGAGGCCGAATTCACCGAACACGATCGAGCGACCGGCTTTTGAACGGCCTTCATAGCTCACACGATGTGGTTTTCTAAACTTAGTACGTTTCGGCATTAACATGAGAACTACTTCCCTCCTTCTACTTCGGTTGCGGGAGCGGCTGCGGCAGGTGCGGCTGTTTGGCCTTCGGTGCGCGGACGACGGTCACGATTGGAAGCGGGACGGTTGTCGCGACGTTTGCGATCGCGGTCGAAACCGGTGTTTTTCGGTGCTTCAGGTTCTTTGACCATTTGTCCCGGCAATACTTCGCCGCGGCAAATCCAGACTTTGACCCCTAGACGACCATAAGTCGTTGCGGCTTCGCAACATGCGAAGTCGATGTCCGCACGCAGGGTATGCAGCGGGACGATGCCTTCTGCGTAACCTTCGGAACGGGCGATATCGTTGCCGCCCAGACGACCGGAAACCAGGGTTTTGATCCCTTTGGCGCCGGCGCGCATGGAGGCTTGGATGGCTTTTTTCTGCGCGGTACGGAACGAAGCGCGTTGTTCGAGCTGTTCCGCGATTTTACGTGCGACGTTGGTGGCATCCAGATCCGGATTGGCGATTTCCAATACACGGAGATGGACGGTCTTACCGGCGGTCAGTTTTTCCAAGGCGATCTTGACCGCTTTGGCGACTGCGCCTTCCTGGCCGATCAAGGTTGCAGGACGGGCGGCACGGATGATGACTTCGACGCGGTTTTTCGAGCGTTCGATTTCAACGCGGGAAATATACGCGGTCTTCAGTTCTTTGAAGATGTACTCACGGATATGCATATCTTCCAGAAGAAGGGTGCCGTAATCTTTTTCGGCGTACCAACGGGATTCCCAATCGCGGATAATGCCGATTCTAAATCCTACCGGACTAACTTTTTGACCCATGTTGATCCTCCCTATTCGCGTTCCGCAACCACAACGGTAATGTGGCTGG
>JBAVGP010000276.1:0-2565 GCA_049684955.1 Erysipelotrichaceae bacterium | reverse complement strand
ATAATCTTCTTTCATATGCATGAACGTCGCGTCCGGATCTGTTTTTGAATAGCTGTTTCGATCTTCGCCGCAACGGGCGATTTTTTCTTCATATTCTTTGAGTTTCTCATGAAACGCGGAAAAAGCTTCATAACGTCGTTGTTTCGGGCTTTTACGAGTCCCTTTCCCGCTCACCAGCGGTTGACTCCCAAGTTCTAACCAGGTTCGCTGCCGGATTTCCTTCACTTCGTGGGCGGTATAAGTTGGGCGGCAAAAGTTCAGAATGGAGGCATCGTTTTCCGCTTCGGCGTACACCTGGATTTCCTGATCGATTTTCGCATACAAATGCGTCCGATAACCTTCAACGGCTTTCTTCCAAACAAAGGTAAACTTATTCGCGTTCGCCTCGATCTTAGTCCCATCCAAGTAGAGGACGTCCGTATCGATGCTTTCCATTTCAACCAACGTCTTCACGACATCCGTAAACAGAAGGTCGATCTTCGTTGCGAGCGTTTCACCGATAAACCGTTGAAACGCCATGTGTGAGGGTTGGGCACCGCGACTCAGGAAGATGAAGCGCAGATCCGTGCGGCAGACTTCTTCCATTTTACGTAAACTATAAATCTGATTCATATAGGCGAAGAGGACCAGGTGCATCATCATGCGAGGGTCATATTCCTGTCGTCCGGACACGGTGTGCCGAAACAGGTTCGTCATGGGAACTCCTTCCATGACCCTCAGAAATGTCCACATCGGATCATCTTTCGCAATCATTACCCCGACTTCCAGTGGTAAAATTAATTGATTCACAGTATAATTTGAGGTGTAATTGAACTGTGAAGTTCCGCAAAAATTTTCCATAGTTCAATTATACTAAAAGGCACGGATCCTCGTAAGAGTTTCCGTGCCTTTTAGTTATTCTCGAGACTGTTTATTCGTTACAGGCCTTTTGTTTTTGATAGAATTTACGATGTGCGCCGATCAGCGGAAGTTCCTGCAGATCTGCTTCGGAAACCCAGCGGAATACGTCGGTCACTTCGTTGATCTTTGCTGAATAATAGCGTGTCTCCCAGATTTTATGGCTGTAGACATGCTTTTGCGAACCGAGGAACTGCGGATCGCGGATTTCCATGCCCTGCAGCTGGGATGCGACGGGGAAACGGAAATAACCCTCCATCAATCCGTCGTCGCTGCGGTCACTCAACGCGATATTCCCGTCGGCGTCATACAGCAGGTAACAATCGTAGTATTCGACCGGAACCTGCGCTTTCGTCTTCTTCACCGGAAAGTCAATCGACTGCCCGTTTTGATAGGCAAGGCAATGCGCGTTCAGCGGGCAATGCATGCAATCAGGCGTCGTGGGTGTGCAAACAAGCGCCCCCAATTCCATCATCGCCTGGGTGAAGATATGCGGACGTGCCTCGTCCATCCAATCTGTCATCGCCTCATGGACAATCGCTTTGGCGCTGGCGGTCGAGATTTCATCGTACATCATCAGCAAGCGCGATATGACCCGCAAGACATTCCCGTCGATGGCGGGAACCTTTTCGTCATAGACGATCGAGGCGATGGCTGCCGCGGTATAAGGGCCGATACCCGGAAGGTCAAGGATGTCCGCATAGGTCGATGGGAAGATACCTTCAAAACGTTCTACGATGACCTTAGCGCCTTGGTGCAGATTGCGGGCGCGATTATAATAGCCAAGTCCTTCCCACATTTTCAATACATCCTGTATTTCTGCTTCCGCAAGGCTTCCAATCGTCGGCCAGCGCTGCATCCAGCGCGCGAAATACGGCAGCATCGTATCGATGCGCGTCTGTTGCGCCATGATTTCGCTGACCCAGACCGGATACGCTTCGCGGGATGTGCGGAAGGGCAGGTCGCGACGATTTTCGAGATACCACGATTCAAGAAGTACGGTGATTTTTTCCATAGGGATAGTATAGCATGAACCTCAATTAAAAATAAAAGCGAGTCGCCTCGCTCTTACTTGGTTATCAGTTTCTCAAAGCCTGTCGATCGGAGGGAAAGTATTTCGTTATGACAAACCACCTTGAGAAACGTACAAACTTGATCACTGCGCTGTAATCAAGATGTCAATACCAGTATAACAAACACCCCGTCATTATCAATTTGGGGAAGATGAAATCCGCATGAAATCAGTTTGCGAAATACGTGTCGGCCGGTCCGTCGAAGACGACATTCCCGTCGCTCAGTTCGATGACGCGTTTGCACATCGTCTGCGCGAAAGGCAGGTCGTGGGTGATCAGGATCAGCGTCAAACCGCGCTGATGCAAAGTTTTCAATAACTCTTCGACCTTCTTCACGTTCTCTTTGTCCAGCGACGACGTCGGTTCGTCGATCAGCAGGACTTTGGGATCGAGCACCAACGCCCGGGCGATCGCGATACGCTGCTGCTGTCCGCCTGAACACTGATAAGGGAACTTCGCGAGCTGGTCTTTCAGACCCAGCACATCCAGCAATTCGGTCGCGATTGCGACGCATTCCTTTTTGCTTTTCTTCGTCCGCAAACGCAAAGGCATGACCAGATTGTCCAGTACCGTGAGATGTGGGAACAGGTTGAAC
>JBAVGP010000275.1:0-23675 GCA_049684955.1 Erysipelotrichaceae bacterium | reverse complement strand
AGTCAGAAAGATCAACTTTAAATGTTAAGTTATCAGTATCTAGAATATTACGTTTTTTGAAATTGAAATTTATCCATGACTCAGTATCTTCAATTTTTATTTTGACTCTTTGCCCTTGCACTTCAACTATTTTAAATGATTTTCTTCTTGGAAATTTAATGTAGTCTTCATCATTACTCAATTGCCTAGTTTTTAATTTGACATTTATTCCAACAAAATCCTCTTCGGTTAAGTCGGGAATACTCTCCAATACCGATAAAAATTCCATGATATAATCCATGAGGTAAGCATCCAGTTTAAAATGACAGTGCTGTTCACCCGATTTATGTCGAAAATGCTTGACTCTTTTTCCTTCCATACTGCATGCGATCAAAGGCAGTTTACATTCTGGACAAAAACAGTTACAGCGATCACCGGACTCATCTATAGATAATTCATGAATCCCAATCAATTTTCCATCTCTAAAACCAACTGGAATATGTTGCGAACTACTCATAATGTGTGACTCCTCCAAAGTTATTGTCAATGACAAAGCTAGGTTTAAAAATCCTTTTTGAAATCATCTTCCTTGTAGATTTAGTGTTGTATATTTGCATAATTCCCCCATTTTTATGTTCAAATTATCACATTATTTTTATGATACCATAAGAAATAAACGGTTTAACAATATTTCTAATTATCCTTTATCAATTGTTTTTTTCGAAACAAGAAAAAACGGCTTTCACCGTCTTTTGTCTACTGTTTGGTGGTAAGGAACGAAACCTTTTCCGCAACCACCTCACAATAATAGAACTTCGAATGTTCCTTGGTATCGAAATTCCCTGCCTGAAGCCGGCCTTTGACGCCGATGATCGAACCGACCTCGCATTGCGCGATCGCCGACTCCGCGATACCCCGCCACAACGTGCACAGGAACAGATCGCGTTCGTATTCACCTTGGCTGTTGCGGAAACTGCGGTCCACTTCGATGAGCATCTGGGCAAGCTTGATCCCGCTGGCCGTCTCCTTGATTTCGGGCATTTCGGCGACTCTTCCAACCAATACCACTTGATTCAACATAGCACCCTCCTTGTTTTCGGTAGGACCATTATGCATAGGCTGAATTGTTAACGCAAACGCGTGAATCTGCCTAAATTGACGCAAAAAAGCAAGTTCGCCGTAGCGGAACTTGCCGTTTCATACAAGTTCGGAAGTTTGTGCGATCGCATAGGCGATGGCGAATTCCTTTTCATGGGAGATCGAGACGAGAATCGTAAATCCTGCGAGTTCGCAGACCGGTTTTCCGTCGGATGTCGACAGAACGGCGATCTGAGTGATTGGAAGATTCTTATCGATCGCTTTGACGATCGCTTCTTTCGCCGCGAAACGTCCCGCCAGCCATTCCGGTTTGCGCGCCGGAGTCAGCGCTTCGTACAATGTCAGTTCTTCCGGCGTGAGGACACGTTTGGCGAATGCGATCGTCTTGTCGCGGAAACGATCGATGGCGACGATGTCGCAACCGATGCCGGCGATCATTTCTTCTTCCCTTTCACGCTCACGATGGCGGTATGCTTGATATCCAGTAGTTTGGCTGCTTCATGCAGATCTTCAATTTTGATACGGTTGACCGCTTCCAACGTTTCGAAGTAATCGAGTTCCTGGAAGACGCAGCGGCCGAAGGAAATGGCCATGTCGTCGGGATTGTTCAGACTGCGGACGGCTTGTCCGAAGTAACGTTTTTTCAGATTGTCGAGATACGGCGCGACGAGGTTGAAATCGCTCGCCAAGCCTTCGTTGACCAAGGCGACCAGATCGTCTTCCGATTCCTTTTCGCCATAGAACATCGCGAAACCGTATTCCGGCGTCACGTCCACTTCATAGCCGAAATAATCGTTGATGCGGTTTTGGTCGAGCCAGGTCTGATACAGCGGATTGTATGAAGAGAATAACAGTTCCAGATAGATCCTGAGCGTCCATTCCTGGATCAGACGATCCATCGGAGTCCCCTCGGTCGGTTTGAATTTGAAACTGTAGGTGATCTTCTTGGCTTGGATATCCATCGCGAACGAATGATGTTTCTTGGCGACGGCGACGCCTTCGGGGTCGATATGGCGTTTGCGCTCGACGATGGCCGGGAATTTTTTCTTAGCTTGGTTGGCTTCGACCAACTCGATGATCTGTTCGCCGTCCAAAGCGGAAACGATCACCAGGATACTGTTGGAGGGATGGTAGTTCGCCGCGTACAGTTCTTCGAGTTCGGTCTTGGTGATGGCGTTGACGCTCGCTTCCGTGCCGCCGATATCGATGCGCACAGGGTGTTTCTTGAACAGCGCACGATAGGTTTCATACATCAGACGTGCTTCGGGCATCTGCATATACATCCGCAGTTCCTGGATGATGATACCCTTCTCCTTTTCGACCGAAGCATCGGAGATCGAAAGGTTCTGCACGAAATCAAGCAGCAGTTCGAGCGGTTTTTCAATGTCGTTCTCACCGGTTGAAAAGTAATAAGCCGTCTCGTTATTGGAAGTGAAGGCGTTGACGTTGGCCGACAATGCGCTGAAAGCTTCCATGATATCGACGCCGTTGTTGCTTTCAAAGAGCTTGTGCTCCAGAAAATGGGCGATCCCGGCATTGCTTTCAAGGATCTCACCCGTAGGTGTGATCTGGCGGATATCCAACGAGCCGAAAGGCACCATATAGGCGACGGTCGACGAGACGAAACCCGGTTTATGGATGAAATAGACACGCAGTCCGTTGGCGAGCCGCGTTTCGGTCACTTTTTCGTTTAAGCGTTTGTTTTCGTAGGTTCTCATAGCTTCTCCTCTGCTCCGACCGTGAAGGACACGATCGGTTTCCAATTCGACACGGCATGCGCGATATCCTCGCACTGTACGGCAAGGATCTTATCGCGGGTCGAATCCATCGTGTCGGCGCTGGTTGTCAAAGCCCGTTGGTGGTAGAAATTGATCAGCGACGAAATGTCGTCCTGCGCCGATTTCAGCGAGGAAATCATCATATCCTGGGCGGTTTTGAGCAGCGTCGGATCGAACTTGTTGTTTTTCAATAGGTCGAGTTGTTCCTCAATCAGCGTTTCGACTTCGAAGCGCTTCGCCATGTCGATGCCGGTTGAGACGGACACGATGCCGTCGAACTGGATCATCCCGGAATAGATTGAATAACACAGGCTTCTGGCTTCGCGCACTTCGCGGAAAAGCAAGGAATTGGGCAGTTGGCCCAACATCACGACGGCCAAGCGGTTGGCGGTATAGTGCGGATCGTAGACATCCGTATGGATCGAATACAAACGGACCAGATTCGCCTGTTCGATGGCACGTTCGATATGGCCGGACTTGAAGACGGAGATGCGGTTGGCATAGGCGCTGTCGATGTCGTTGCTTTCCACCAGGAACGCGAATTTCTCACGCAATTGTTTCAGCATATTCTTTTCATCGAAATCGCCGACCACGAACATGTCGAAACGGGCTTTGGATAACTGACTGGCATAATAGTCCGCCAGTTGGGTGACGGTGATTTCTTCGACGACCTCACGCTTGCCTTGGCTGAAAACCGCCAGCGGAGTGCCTTCGCCTGCCAGGCTGCAGGCTTTGATCATCGCATACTGCGACGGATTGTCCGCATAGCGCAGCAATGCCGCCAATACGTTCGTTTTGGCTTCCGCCAGCGTGGCTTCGCTGATCAGCGGATACTGCAGCAGATCAGCCACGAAAGCGAGTGCTTTTTCAAACGGTTTGTCATCCGCGTAGCGGTCGCTGATCGTCTTGAAACGCAGCTCGAGACCGTGTGCCATGCCATAGGCGGTGGTCTTCGTATCGATCGACAATCCATAGCACGCATCGCACTTCGCGGTGATGTCGCTCTTCTGCGGATAGTGTTCGCTGCGGTCGATCAGGATCTGCGCAAGCAGGCTGCGCATACTGACAAAGGGCTCCTCGTTGGGTCCCAATAGTCGCAATGAACAGGTGATGTCTTTGAATTTCTCCGTCTTCAACAAGTGAAAACGGCCGAAATGGGTGAATTTCTCCATGGTTCGCTCCTTAATACCGGTACATGATTGTGATATAATATTCCCGAACCGAGGTGATTCTTGTGAGCGGGAATACTTACGAAAAGCATGAGCTTCTCGTCGTGGTCGACATGATCCGGGGCTTCATCGAACAGGGACCGTTGGCCGACCCTGCGATTAGTCACATTATCGGCGATAACGTCGAATTAATCAAGGATTTTACCAAGCGGGGCCAGCCCGTGATCGCCTTCCGCGACGCGCATGCGCCGGATTCCAAGGAATTCGCCTTTTATCCTGCGCACTGCGTCAAAGGCACGAAAGAAAGCGAACTGGTCGATGCGATCGCCGCTTTCGAAGACCGTATGATCGTGATCGAAAAGGATACGACCAACGGATTCCAGACCGCGGCGTTTCAAGCGTACATCGCGGACGAGGTACCGTTCGAACGCATCGTCGTGATCGGTTGCTGCACGGACATCTGCGTCCTGCAGTTCGTGTTGTCCTTGAAGACCTACCTGCAGCAACGCAGACATGATACCGAAGTGGTCGTCGTGCAGGACTGTGTCGAGACGTTTGAAATCCCCGGCCATCCGAGGTCGGAATTCAACGAGTTTTCGTTCAAATTGATGAAGAACGCCGGGATTTCATTGCCCGCGCATTGGGAGAAATAAAGATGTACACACAAGATGTCACGATGATGACCGACTTTTACGAATTTACGATGGCTTATGCCTATTTCAAGGAAAACCGCCATGAGGAGATCGCTTATTTCGATATGTTTTTGCGGCGCATCCCCGATGAAGGAGGATATCTGATCTTCAACGGATTGAACCGTCTGATCGAAGCGATGCAGCACTTCAAATTCAGCGAGGAACAACTCGCCTATCTGACCAGCACGAAATGTTTCGACGACGCGTTCATCGATTATCTGCGCCATCTCAAGATGAACCTGGATATCTGGTCGGTCGAGGAAGGTATGCCGATCTTCGAGAACGAACCGCTCGTCACGGTACGCGGTACGTTCATCCAAGCCCAGTTGGTGGAGACATTATTACTGCTGTGCGTCAATTATCCGATCCTGGTCACCACCAAAGCCAGCCGCATCGTGACCGCGGCGCGCGGACGCGCGGTGATGGAATTCGGGGCACGCCGGGCGCAAGGAACGGATGCGGCGCTTGAAGGCGCCCGCGACGCGGTCATCGCAGGCTGTGTCGGGACCTCCAATGTATTAGCCGGGATGCGCTTCAATCTGCCGATTTCCGGTACGATCGCACACAGCTACGTCCAGCTGCACGAGAGTGAATATGACGCGTTCTTAAGCTACGCGAAGATCCAGCCGGCCAATTCGACGTTCTTGGTCGACACCTACGATACCTTGAAGAGCGGCGTCCCCAACGCGATCAAAGTCGCGCAGGAATATCTGATCCCCAACGGACACCGGCTGAAAGGCATCCGCATGGACAGCGGCGACCTCGCCTATCTCTCCAAACGGGCGCGCAAGATGCTTGATGACGCCGGTTTGAGCGACTGCAAGATCATCGCATCGAACTCGCTGGACGAAAGCATCATCGACGACCTGATTCTGCAAGGTGCGCGCATCGATTCCTTCGGGGTCGGCGAGAACCTGATCACGTCGAAATCCTCTCCGGTTTTGGGCGGCATCTACAAGGTGGTCGCCAGCGAACAGGACGGCGAAATCGTCCCGCATATAAAAATCAGCGAGAATATCGAAAAGATCACCAATCCGGGCTTCAAGAAACTGATCCGCTTCTATGACAAAGATTCGGGCAAGGCGATCGCCGACCTGGTCTGCATGGCGGACGAGATCATCCCCTTGGATGAATATACGCTCTTCGATCCGATCACGATCTGGAAGAAGAAGACCATCACGAACTACTCCTACAAGCAACTGCAGGTTCCGATCTTCGTCAACGGCGAGCTCGTCTACAAGACCCGCGATTCGCTGCAGACGCGCGATTTCTGCAAGGCGCAGATGGATACCATCTGGGACGAAGTCAAGCGCCTGCGCAACCCGCACCGCTATTACGTCGACTTATCGCAGCGCTTATGGGATTTGAAGAACCAGATGATCGAAGCGAACCGTAAATAGAAGTGACGGCCGGACTAACCGACCGTTTTCTTTTTAATCCCCCTTCCATAAATCCGTCTTACACGGAAAAGTGATGCTATAATGGAAAGAACGAAACGCTTCGATCATACGAAAGGATCCCTATGCCCAAACTGAAAAAACTGTCGATCCGGCTCATCGCCCTGCTCTTTGGCGAACTGATCGTCCTGCGCCATGGCGGCGTATTATCACTGAAAAATAAGCTCATCCCGATGAAGGAAGGCTATCGCAAAAGCCTGCTGATCTATGTCTACGAAAAGAAACTCTACAAAGCCGGCAGCTGGATCGGATATAAAGCGGTCTTCCATGACGAACCGACTTTCCCGCACGGGATCCAGGGTATCTTCATCTCCAACGGCGCTCAGATCGGTCAAAATTGCGTGATCTTCCAGCAGGTGACGATCGGTTCCAATACGATCGAGGGACATCGCTACTTCGGCAGCCCGGTGATCGGAAAAGGATGCTATATCGGCGCCGGCGCCAAAATCATCGGCCACGTACGGCTGGGAGACAACGTCCGGGTCGGGGCGAACTGCGTGGTGGTGAAAGATGTACCCGCGGACTGCGTGGTCGTCGCACAGAGCCCCAGAATCATCCAGAAAGAACATCTGGACAACGACTATAAAGAATTCAGGAACGAATGAAAAAAGATGCAGATGTGCATCTTTTGTTTGAAGGTCAGCGTTTGCCGGCGTCGTAAGGTTCCCCGGCTGCTTTCGGTGCGGCCGAATTCTTCGACGTGAACGCCAGCACGATCAGCGTCGCGACGTAAGGCGTGATCTTATAGATGGTCGACGGTAGATTCAAATCGGCCAAAAACGGAATGATCGTGGATACGGAAGAGATCGTCTTCATGAGTCCGAAGAAGGTCGCCGCCAATAAGATACGGCTCGGCTTCCATTGCCCGAAAATCAGGACCGCGATCGCCAAGAACCCGTAACCGGCGACGCTGCCGCTGAAGTTGGTGCTGATCGGAACGACGAAGATCAACCCGCCCATCCCGGCCAAAGCACCGGAAATCATGACGCCCGCGTAGCGCATCTTCTTGACATTGATCCCGGCGGCATCCGACGCCTGGGGGTGTTCCCCGCAGGAGCGCAGGCGCAGTCCGAAACGCGTCTTATAGAGGACGAACGAAGCGGCGACTAAGATGAAGATCCCGATGTAGGTCGTGATATAGGCATTTTGAAACAAGAGCTGACCGATGACGGGGATATCCCCCAGCAACGGCACTTTAAGGATACGGAAATTGTTATTGAAGGCGATCTGCGAGAAACCCTGCGCCATGCGCGCGATATAGACCGCGAACGCCGGCGCGAACAGATTCAGCGCGGTACCGGAAATGGTCTGGTTCGCTTTCATGTTGATGGAGGCATAGGCATGCAGGAGCGAGAACACCAGTCCGCTGAACGCCGCGATGATCAATGCCAGCAGATACAAAGGCTGCGCAGGAATTTTCCCTTCGAACGCGTTGATGAAGAAAACGCTGAAGAAGGCCCCCATGATCATGATCCCTTCGAGCGCGATGTTGATGACGCCGCTGCGTTCGGAGAACATGCCGCCCAAGGCGACGACGATCAAAGGTACGATGAACAAGAGCGAGTTTTGGAAAATGAAGTAGATTAGGTTCATGCTTTCACCCCGATCCGTTTGATGATATCCGCGATCTTACCGCGGAAGAACAGCGAGAATGCGCTCAGATAGATGATGACCGCGATCATGATGTTGATGACTTCGGGAGCGTAACGATAGACCTGCATGTAGAAGCCGCCGATCGTGATGTAGGCGATGAAGATCCCCGCGAAGATGATGCCGATCGGATTGCTCAACCCCAAGAGCGCGACGGAAATGCCGGTATAGCCTTCCTGGGCCAATACGTCGACGACCTGGATATGTTTGCCCGAGCCGGCCAGATAAAGCAGGCCGCCGCCCAGACCGGACAGCGCGCCGGCGATCAGCATCGATAACCAAATGTTCCGTTTCGAATTCATGCCGGCATATTCGGAGGCATGGCGGTTGAAACCGCAAGCTTTGAGTTCGAAACCGAAGACCGTCTTCTGCAGGATGATATAGATCAGGATCGCCACCGCCAGCGCGATGATGAAACCGAAATTGATGCTTGAATCCGGGAAGATGTATTCCAGACCCAGTTTCGGGATGGTGGCTGCGTACGGCGTGATCGATTGGTTCTTGGCCGAATCGAAGACCGTCTGCACGACCATGAAGTTGACGATATACATCCCGATGTAGTTCATCATGATCGACGAGATGACTTCGTTCACGTTGCGGAACGCTTTCAGCAGACCGGGCACCATCGCCCACAATCCGCCGGCGACGGCCGCGCCCAACAATGCGACAATCCAAAGAATCGAAGGCGGGATGAATGTCCAACGGACGCCGATATAGATCGCCGTGAACGCCCCGAGGATGAATTGCCCGGAAGCCCCGATATTGAAGAGTCCGGTGCGGAAGGCGAAACCGACCGACAGACCGGTCAAAATGATCGGCGTCGCGAAGTAGAGCACATTGCCTGTCCCCTTCATCCCTTCGCTGAAACCTCCCATCAGGATGGTCATGAAGCCGCCGACCGCGTTGGCCGGATTACTGGCCAGCAGGACGAGGAAACCGAACACGAAACCGATGATGATCGAGATGACGGAAGCCGAAATCCCAAGGAAAGCCTTCTTTTGAATCAGTTTCTTCATTCGCCCACCTCTCTCTTGGATCCCGACATATATAATCCAAGTTCTTGTTGCGTGACATGTTTCGGATCGGCTTGACCGACGATCTCCCCTTCGTACATGACGACGATGCGATCGCTGACGTTCATGACTTCGGAAAGTTCGAGCGAAATCAGCAGGACCGCTTTATTCGAGTCCCTTTGTTCGACCAGTTTCTTGTGGATATATTCGATGGCGCCGACATCCAGTCCGCGCGTCGGCTGCACCGCGATCAACAGATCCGGGTCTTTGTCGACTTCACGGGCGACGATCGCTTTTTGCTGGTTGCCGCCCGACATGCTGCGGGTGGGGGAATACGCGCCTTCGCCGCTGCGGATGTCGAACTGTTTGATCAGTTCGCCGGCATGCTGAAAGATGTTCTTGAAATTAAGGAACCCGTTCTTTTGGAATTCCGGTTTGAAATAGGTCTGCAGCACGAGATTCTCGGCCAGATTGTAGTCGAGCACCAGCCCGTATTTATGCCGGTCTTCGGGGATATGCGACATACCGCTGACTGAACGGCTGCGGATCGTATGATGCGTGATGTCTTTCCCTTTGTAGAGGATCGTCCCTGCATCGACATGCACCAAGCCGGTCAAGGCATAGACCAGATCGGTCTGCCCGTTCCCTTCGATGCCGGCGACGCACAGGATCTCGCCGCGGCGGACTTTGAAACTCACATTGTTGACGACGCTCTTATGATGATGTTTGGATTTCACCGTCAGGTTCTTGACCTCGAGGATCACTTCACCCAATTGCGTGTCTTTTTTCTCGATTTCGAAGATGACTTTACGTCCGACCATCATCTCGGACATTTCCTCCATCGACGTTGCGGCCACATCGACCGTATCGATGAATTTCCCTTTACGCAGGACGGTGACCCGATCGGCGACGGCTTTGATTTCGACCAGTTTATGCGTGATGAAGATGATCGATTTCCCTTCCGACGCCAGATTCTTCATGATTTTCATCAGTTCGTCGATTTCCTGCGGGGTCAGGACCGCGGTCGGTTCGTCGAAGATCAGGATTTCGTTTTCACGATAAAGCATCTTCAGAATCTCGACGCGTTGCTGCATCCCGACCGAGATGTCCATGATCAGATCATCCGGATTGATGAAGAGATTGTACTTCTCCGAAAGGCTTTTCACTTTTTCGCGCGCTTCCTTCATCTGGAGAACCCCGTTCTTGACGGTCTCGACGCCCAAGACGACGTTTTCGAGGACCGTGAAGTTCTGCACCAGTTTGAAATGCTGATGGACCATCCCGATGCCGTAAGTCCGTGCGTCGTTTGGATTCTTGATTTTCACTTCTTGGCCATTCACTTTGATGATGCCCTTCTCCGCTTTGTAAAGTCCGAAAAGGACGCTCATCAGCGTCGACTTACCTGCTCCGTTTTCTCCCAACAACGCGTGGATCTCACCCTTGCGTATCTGCAGGGTGATGTTGTCGTTGGCGATAATTCCAGGGAATTCTTTAGTAATATTCAGCATTTCGATGATATATTCCATGGTATTTCTCCTTAAGAGGATTATATATTATTTCGTGTCGTAATGTACACCCTAACTGAAAAGAAAAAAGAGCGGACCACGAGGATACGCTCTTTCATTGTTGATCGGTATGCGTTTTCGAATGTTTCCGGAAGGATTATTCGATGGTGACTTTAACGATGGTCAAGCCTAACTTCGTGGCATCGGCAGCATCTTTATCGGTCTTGATGGTGATGGTGTTGGCAACTAATTTCGCGAAGATCGCGTCATAGTCGGCTTTTTTGAAGGTGGTGAAACGGCTGAAATCCTGCGGCAGGCCGATTCCGTTGACATCTGCGCCTAAATGAACGCTCTTGCCACCCGGGAAGGTGCCTTTGTAGTACATATCCAACGCTGAGAAGACGGAATTTCCGAGTTCCTTCATCGCGGAGGTAATGACGGTCGTGGATTCGGCAGATTGGTCGACGTCGACTCCGATGACTTTCTTTTTGGCGTCTTGGGCAGCGGACATGACGGAGTTACCGACTTTGCCGCCGGCCGCGAAGATCACTTCGACGCCAGCTTGATACCAAGAAGCTGCTTTGGTTTTGTTTTCCGGAGTGTCGGCGAAGTCGCCGGTGTAATGATATTTCAATGTGATTTCAGTCTTGCCTAATTCTTTGGCGGCATATTCGGCGCCTTGGGCGAAACCGTAACCGAAACGGATAACGGCCGGAACAGCCATGCCGCCCATGAAGCCGAGTTTGGTATAGCCGTCTTTGACAGCTGCGTAACCGGCCAGGAAGCCTGATTGTTCTTCACGATAGAAGATCGAGTATACGTTTGCGTTGATTTTTTCTGCATAGGTCCCGGCATAGTCCTGATTGTTCGGGAAACCATCGAGTAAGACGAATTTTACGTTAGGATACGTGTCTTGGGCTTTGAATACGGCCGGTTCGAACAAGAATCCCGGGGTCACGATGACTTTCGCTCCGGCTTTGACAGCCAAGTCGATCGCGGCGATATAAGCATCGGTCGTTACTTCGGTCGGTTTGTAATAGGCGTATGTCTTTTTGTTGGCATCAGCATATTTTTTCAGACCTTCCCAAGCTCCTTGGTTGAACGACTTGTCGTCGATTTCCCCTTTGTCGGTGATTAGCGCGAGTTCGAACGTCTTTGCTTTCGGCGTCGAACATGCGGCTAGTCCAAAGACCATTAAGAATACGGTCAAAAGAATCAGCAGCTTCTTCATTTAGTCTTCCTCCATATTTTTTTCGCAGTGTATCTGCTCCTACTTAGTTTATTATCTTTGCCGTGTAAAGTCAACCTTTCGTCACAAATGAAAAGCGGTTGTGAAACCGCTTACTCGTCGTCCAAACTTTTGCGGGCGCGGACGTCCCGGGGCTTGCTTCCCTGTGACGGACCGATGATCCCTTTATGCTCCAAAACGTCCATCATGCGCGCCGCCCGGTTGTATCCAAGGCCGAAACGGCGCTGGATGCTGGAGGTCGAAGCGCGCTGCGTCTCGATGACGAATTCCTTGACTTCTTCGTAGAGCGGGTCGTCGAGCGCCGACGCGATGCCGTCGCTGAGGCCTTCGCCGTCTTCCGGGTTCATGAATGCATCGTCGAAGGAAGGCTTGCGTTGTTGGGAGGTGGTTTCTGCCAAACGGCGTATTTCATCATCGGAGACGAAGACACCCTGCAGACGTACGGATGCCGGTTCACCGACCGGGATATAAAGCATATCCCCGTAACCCAAGAGTCTTTCAGCGCCGATATGATCGAGGATGGTGCGCGAATCGATGCCGCTGGACACGGCGAACGCGATGCGCGACGGGATGTTGGATTTGATGATGCCGGTGATGACGTCGACCGACGGACGTTGGGTCGCGACGATCAGATGGATGCCGGCGGCGCGCGCCAGCTGCGTGATGCGCTGGATGCTGGCTTCGACTTCCTTGCCGGCGACGATCATCAGGTCGGCGAGTTCGTCGATGATGACGACGATCCAAGGCATCGGTTCAAGCGGCTGGCTCGGATTACGGACCAATAATTCATTATAGGCCGTGATATTGCGGACGTTGTTTTGGGAGAAGACTTCATATCTGTTTTCCATCATCTTGACGATGATCTTCAGTGTTCTGGCGGCTTCGGACGCATCCGAAATAATCGGGCAGATCAGATGCGGGATTTTCGCGAACGATGTGAATTCGACTTTTTTCGGGTCGATCAACAGCAGTTTGACTTCATCGGGCGTCGTCCGCAAGAGTAAGGTGGAGATGATCGAGTTGACGCAGACGGACTTGCCGCTGCCGGTCGCTCCCGCGATCAGTAAGTGCGGCATTTTATCCAGTTCACCGAAAACGGGTCTCCCGGACAAGTCCCTTCCCAAAGCGAACAACAATTTCTTATTCGCCTTTTCGGGCGGGATTTCCTTCATCATCTCGGACATCCGCACCGGGATCATCTCGACGTTGGGGATTTCCACTCCGACCGCGTTGCGGCCCGGAATCGGCGCTTCGATACGGATATCTTTGGCGGCCAGTTCCATTTTGATGTTGTCCTGGATATTGGCGATCTTGGAGATCTTTACGTTGGAATCGGGGCGTATTTCGAATTTCGTGACGGCCGGTCCGATATGCGTCTGTACAAGCGTCGCGTTGATTTCGAAATTGGCCAGGATCTCAAGTAATTTCTTGCCTTTGTAGGCAGCAGCGGTCGCGTTGGCGGTCGATTTCGACTTGACGGCGACGTCGTCGAGGATTTTGATGTCGGGCAGGACGTAATTGCCGATGGTGTGGATGGTCGCGGCGGATTTCGTGGTGACTTCCCTTTCATCGAACAGACTGGGTTTCTGGATGACGGTTTGCCGGCTCCGATCCATCGGTAAGGTTTCGATCGGTTCGGGCACCGATTCTTTATCGGGAGTCAGGAATTTGAGGTGGATTTTCTTCTTGGGTTCGACCGTCTCGCCGACATCCATGTCGGAAGCCAGTTCATCGTTGATCTGCGTGATGACGCGGTTTTTCGTGCGGCGCATCTTGACGAAGATACGTTTCACATACTTCCAGTCGACAAACAGCAGGATCGAAACGATATAGAAAACGATGACGACGATCAGCGTCCCCATGCGGGCGAAAAGCAGCGAGAAGAGCGAATAGAGGAAAACCCCGACCATTCCGCCTTTGGCCGGCAAAGCACCGGTAAAGACTTTGGTCGCATTGCCCATCCATGCCTCGAAAACAGAAAAGCCTAGATCGGTCTTGGTGAAGGCCATGTAGGATGTGGTCAGGATGACCGCGCTCAGCATCAATCCGAGCGCGATGCTCGTCTTCAGTCTGAGATTGGGATTCTTGCGCCAGAACAGGATGAATACCGCATAAAGCAGCATCAATCCGTAGAAAAACCAGACCGTTTCGCCCACGAAAAAGCGGACCATGCGATCCAGGTATTCCCCGACCACGCCGAAGCGCTGCGAAGCGATCAATGTCAGCGTGACCAAGATCAAAGCGTTGATGATGTAGAGGAGTTTCAGCTCGTCTTTGCGTAAGGTTTTTCTTCTTCGTGTTGCCATGCTTTCCTCCGTACACTATTCGCTAATGTTGATTTCGACGATGACGGGCAAAATCATCGGATGTTTGCCGGTCTCCTTGTAGACATAACGGGTGATTTTCTCTTTGGCTTCCATCCGGACAGCCATGTTTTCGTATTTACCGGCGGCGACCGCATCGATGATGATGCGTTCGACCATGTTTCCGATTTCCTTGACGATGTAGTCCGCGTCTTTGAGATAGATGAAGCCGCGCGATTGGACATCGGGTCCGCCGATGACTTCCTTGGTCGCGTAGTTGACGACGACGCCCACGATGATGGCTCCGTCGGTCGACAGCGATACGCGGTCTTTAAGGACCATACCGCTGATATCCAGCGATTCGTTGCCGTCGATCATCAGATCTTCAAGCGGTAAAATCGTGGAGGTGTTTTTCAGAAGTTTATCTTCAAACAGAGCCACTTGTCCGTTGTCGAGCACGACGATGCGATCCGCGAAGTAACCCGAATCCAAGGCGATGTTGGCGTTGACGACCATCTGGCGGTATTCCCCGTGGACCGGGATGAAGTATTTCGGCTTCAAGAGGAACAACAACATCTTGATGTCTTCGCTGGAAGCATGCAGGGAGAGGATCTTCTTGCGGTCGAGCGTCACGACATGCACGCCTTCCTTGTAGAGTTCATTCTCCATCTGACCGGCTTCGAGTTCGGTCCCCGGCACGACCGGCGATCCGATGATCACTGTGTCGTCGGTATGCAGTTCGATTTTCGTGTCTTCGGCGGTGGTGATGCGGTGCATGACGCGGAACACGTTAGGTCCGCTGGCGCTCACGATGATGATCACGTTGGTGAAATCGTTGGTGAATTTCTCGGCGCTCAGTTCAAGGCCGGCCGGCACATGGTAATAACCGAGTTTTTCGACTTGGCGTAACAGGTTGCGCTGGTTTTCGTTGTTGAAGTAGATTTTCTTCTTGTATTTGTTGGCGAGTTCGATGACTTCGATCAGCCGATAGAGGTTCTGTTCGTAGAGCGTGATGAAGATCCTCCCTTTGGCGTCTTCGATCGCGTTCTCGATATAGTCGGTGATGCGGTGGTTGGGTGCGGTGAAGCCCGGTTTCTCGGCGTAGACCGATTCGACCATCAGCGCCAAGACGCCTTTTTTGCCGATTTCGGCGAATTCCGAAATGTCGCATGCGAACGCCGCATTGCGCGCGTTAAGGTCGATGATGTATTCGCCGGCATAGACGACGGCGCCCTGGTCGGTATCGATCGCGACCCCGAAGGCGTCCGCGATGGAGTGCGTCAACCCGAAGGTCCGGATGTTGACTTTACCGATCGCGAATTTTCCGTTGCGTTTGATGCGGTGGATCTTGACGTCCTTGATATTGGCTTTCTTCAGCATCTCTTCGATCATCACGGCGCTCAGCGGCGTCGTGTAGATCGGGATGTTCGCCAGTTTCAATAAGTAAGGCAAGGCGGCCATCGAGTCGTCATGCGCATGCGTGATGAAAATGCCGCGGACGCGGTCTTTGTTTTCAACAAGATATTTCATGTCGGGAATGATCATTTCGATTCCCAGCTGTTCGATGTCAGGGTATTTGATGCCGGCTTCGATTACGAAGATGTCCTGGTTGACTTCCACGACATAAAGATTTTTGCCGTCCTCATCCAGACCACCCAACGCAAAAATGCGTACTGTATCCATTATATTTCCTCCTGCTTTTGATTCATTATACCTTAGCATGTCGAATTATTCAAATAACTGGGTCGTTGGCGATCTGCTCGCCCCACAGGGTCCATGTTTTGGCCTGGGTGATCTTCACTTCGACGATTTCGCCGGCGCAATCCCCATGCGGCACGAAATTGACCAGCTTGTTGTTCTCGGTATAACCCGAATAGACGGCGGCATCTTTTTTCGAAGGACCGTCGACCAGGACTTTCACGGTTTGGTCCAGCATACGGCGGTTGTTCTCCAGCGCGTAGGACGCGACTTTCTTGTTGAGAAGTTGCAGACGTCTGCGTTTCTCTTCCAGCGGGACGTTGTCTTCCATCACGGCGGCCGGCGTACCTTCACGCGGTGAATAGATGAAGGTGAAGGCGCTGTCGAAGCGGCACTTGTCGACCAGGTTCAAGGTATCGTTGAACTGTTCCTCGGTCTCGTTGGGGAAACCGACGATGATGTCGGTCGAGAAGGCGGCATGTTTGATCCTGGTCCGCAGTTTATCGTAGAGCGTCATATATTCCTCGGGCGTATAGCGCCGGCCCATGATCTTCAGGATTTCCGCATTGCCGGATTGGACCGGCAGATGGACATAGGGCATCACGTTGGGGATCGAAGCGATGACATCGATCAGTTCGTCGGTGAAATCCCACGGATGGCTGGTCGTGAAACGGATGCGGTCGATCTTGGTCTTGGATACTTCGCGCAACAAATCCGCGAAAGAACTTACGCCGTATAGGTCTTTCCCATAAGCGTTGACGTTTTGACCCAACAAGGTGACTTCCTTGACGCCTTCATCCATCAGACCATGGATTTCAAGCAGTATGTCTTCCTTGGAACGCGAGCGTTCCTTGCCGCGGGTATACGGGACGATGCAGTAGGTGCAGAACTTGTCGCAGCCATACATGATGTTGACCCAGGCTTTCGCGCTTTGATCGCGGCGTGAGGGGAGATTCTCGATGACGTCGCCTTCCTGCGAATAGACTTCGATCACCCGTTCGCGGGTCAGGGTCGCCTTGTATAGGAGATCCGGCAGGCGGTGGATATTGTGCGTCCCGAAGATCAGATCGATGTGGGGATGTTTGGCCAGGATGGTCTGGACGACCTCTTCTTCCTGCGCCATACAACCGCAGACGACGAACATGAGATCTGGGTTTTTCAGTTTGAAGCGTTTCAATTGTCCGATTTCGCCGAACACTTTATCTTCGGCGTTCTTGCGGACCGCACAGGTGTTCAGGATGATCAGATCGGCGCTGTCGGCTTCCATGACAGGCAGATAGCCCATCTCTTCCAGGATGCCGCGGATGGTCTGTCCGTCGCGCTCGTTGGCTTGGCAGCCGTACGTGCGCAGAAAATACTTGCGTCCGACACCCAGGTTCTTCGCCTGCTCGTCGATATGAAAGAGCGAACGTTCGATCGAACTGGCATCATGCGTCCGCTTCTGTGCATTTTTCAGGTTTGGCAACGTATAGTTCTCGTTCATGGATCCTCCGGTTAAAAAAACCAAGCGACGCTTGGTTTCTTACTTCTGCGAAATAGCTTGCGTCGGGCAAACTCCAATGCACGCTCCGCAATCAATGCATAGCGCTTCGTCGCAGCCCGCTTTTCCATCGGCGTCGAGTGACAACGCTCCGG
The DNA here is from genome assembly GCA_049684955.1 of Erysipelotrichaceae bacterium. Classification (GTDB taxonomy): domain Bacteria; phylum Bacillota_I; class Bacilli_A; order Erysipelotrichales; family Erysipelotrichaceae; genus GWE2-51-13. The sequence continues at coordinate 6,449 of JBAVGP010000275.1, read as the reverse complement.
TCGGGCATACGCCTACACAGGCTCCGCAACCGATACAAATGTCTTTTGATACTGTTACTGGCATTTCAACAACCTCCTTTGACTGTGATTATTATACCATGATTCTTTTCTTGTTCAAGAATGAGTTATGGAATCGTCCTGCGGGCGGATTTGGATGCGTTCCACGTTGACCGCTCGTTTGGACGCGTTGTCGACCTCGATGAAGAGTGCGCAGAACTGCGCTTCCCCTTCGGCGACGGTGAAACGGTTGGTGCGGATGCCGTTGAAACGATCCAGCACTTCCGCGACTTCACGGCCGATCACGCTGTCGTAAGGACCGGTCATGCCGACGTCGCTGATGAAGGCGCAGCCGTTCATGATCTTCTCGTCGGCCGTCTGGACATGCGTATGCGTGCCGACGACGGCGCTCAGGCAATTCTGATACATATAGGCGAAAGCGATCTTCTCGCTGGTGGCTTCGGCGTGCATGTCGACCACCACCACCTTGTTGATGAATTTGCAGGTATAGCGTTTCATGAGCTCAAACGGAGATTCCGAGGTATCGTCCATGAAGACGTTTCCGACCACGTTGACGATGACCAGCGGGACGCCTTTCACTTCGATTTCCAAAATGCCCTGGCCGAATTCGGTCGGCACCAAGTTCAACGGACGGACCAGCCGGTCGGCCGACGCGATGAAATCGTAGAGATCCGCTTTGGAGAACGCGTGGTTGCCCAGCGTGATCACATCGATCCCGTAACCTAATAATTCGTCGTAGATCTTCTTCGTGATGCCTTTGCCGTGGGCGGCGTTTTCCCCGTTGGCGATGACGACATCGATATCATAGGACTGGCGAAGAGAAGGCAGCAGTTTTTTTACTGCTGCCCTTCCTTTGCTACCGACGATATCGCCGATAAACAGTATTTTCATTATTTCGCGATGTCCGATGCACGGGTTTCGCGGATGACCGTGACTTTGATCTGACCCGGATAGGTCAGTTCGGCTTCGATTTTCTCGCGGATTTCGCGAGCGATGCGCTGGCAGGCCAGATCATCCAGTTTTTCCGGGATGACCATGACGCGGATTTCGCGTCCGGCTTGGATGGCGTAGGTCTTTTCGACCCCGTCGAACGACGTCGCGATCTTCTCGAGTTGTTCAAGGCGTTGGATATAGTTTTCAAAGGATTCGAAACGGGCTCCCGGACGCGCTGCGCTCAGGGTATCGGCTGCCGCCACCAGGACCGCGATGGTGCTGGTAGGCTCGACTTCACCGTGATGGGATTCGATCGAGTTGATGACAACCGGATGTTCGCCGTGTTTCTTCGCGATGCGTGCGCCGATTTCGATATGGCTGCCTTCGACTTCGAAGTCCATTGCCTTACCGATATCGTGCAACAGCGCGGCGCGTTTCGCCAAGGTCTGGTTCAAGCCCAGTTCGGCGGCCATCATGCCGGCCAGATATGCGACTTCCATGCTGTGCTGCAAGGCGTTCTGCCCGTAGCTGTAACGATAACGCAAGCGGCCGATGAGACCGACGATTTCACGGTCGACTTTGCCGATGCCCAATTTGAAGACGGCTTCTTCACCGATCTTCTGGACGTTCTCGGCGAGTTCCTTCCCCGCTTTGGCGACGACTTCTTCGATCCGGCCCGGTTGGATGCGGCCGTCTTTGATGAGATATTCCAAGGCCATGCGGGCGGTTTCGCGTCGGATGGGATCGAAGCACGATAATGTGATGGTTTCGGGTGTATCGTCGATGATGAGATCGACTCCCGTCGCTTGTTCGATCGCGCGGATGTTTCTTCCTTCGCGGCCGATGATCCGACCCTTCATTTCTTCGCTCGGCAATGCGACGACGGACACGGTACGCTCCAACGTTTCCTCTTGGGCGTAACGCTGGATCGCCAATCCGATGATATTGCGCGCCTTCTCGGCGGCCTTCGACTTCGCATCGTCTTCCGCATCGCGGATATAGATCGTCATTTCGTTCTGAATTTTCTTTTCGACCGCGGCCATCAATTCGCTCTTCGCATCGCTGGCTGTCAAGTTCGCGATCCGTTCGAGTTCACCGACCTGCGCGTCGATCTTAATCTGCAACTGTTGTTCCATCTTCTCCAGTACGCTTAATTTTTCGGTTAATTGTTTATTCTTGTCATCAAGTTGCTTTTCTTTGCTGCTCAACGTTTCTTCACGGAAATGTAGGTTGTCTTCGCGACGCGCCATTTTGTTTTCCAGATCCTGGATTTCCTGACGCCGTTCCTTATTTTCCTTCTCTGCGGCGAGTTTAAGTTCGTATGCCTGGGTCTTACCTTCTAAGACTGCCTGGCGTACAAGATTGTCCGCTTTGATGTTCGCTTCGTCGATAAGTAAACTTGCTTTTTGTTGATTTCTATTTAACCCTAACTTTGAGACTAGAACCATCACGATGAGTCCCAAAGCAAAACCGCTTATACCGGCAAGAATGGAAAAGATGATTTCTTCTGGCATGCTTTTCCTCCATTACCTTTGTTGAGAGTAGTTTCTACTCTTTATTATAATAACGAATTTGGGCTCGTAGCACAATAACATTGTGCTCCAACACGTAAAATAGCAGGTTTCCCTGCTATTTCTTGGCTTCTTCGGGTTTCGCGAAGACTCTGCGTTTGACTTCTTCGCTGATTTCGGCTTCCAAAACCGGATTGGCTTTCAGGAAAGCACGGACGGCTTCCTTGCCTTGGCCGATCTTCTCGCCTTTATAGGCGAACCAGGCGCCGCTTTTCTGGACGACTTCATGTTCGACACTCAAGTCGATCAGTTCGCCCAGACGGGAAACGCCTTCGCCGTACATGATTTCGACCAGCGCGACTTTGAACGGCGGCGCGACTTTGTTTTTGACGATCTTGACCGTCACCTTGTTGCCGACGATCTCGGTCCCGTTCTTGATCGCTTCGCCCTTACGGATGTCGATGCGGATCGAGGCGTAGAATTTCAATGCGCGGCCGCCGGAAGTCGTTTCGGGATTCCCGAACATGACGCCGACTTTCTCGCGCAGTTGGTTGATGAAAATGACGGTGCATTCGCTGCGGTTCATGACCCCGGAGAGTTTGCGCATCGCTTTGGACATCAGTCTGGCTTGCAGGCCGATGTTCGAATCGGACATTTCGCCGTCCAGTTCCGCTTGCGGGACCAGGGCTGCGACGGAGTCGACGACGACCAGGTCGATCGCCCCGCTCTTGATCAGCAATTCGGTGATTTCCAACGCTTGTTCCCCGCTGTCGGGCTGACTCAGCACCAAGTCGTCGATATTGACGCCGAGGGCTTTGGCGTAACGCGGATCGATGGCGTTTTCCGCATCGATGAACGCGGCTTTGCCGCCTCTTTTCTGTACTTCGGCGATCGCATGTAAAGCCAAGGTGGTTTTACCGCTTGATTCCGGTCCGTAGATTTCGACGATACGGCCTCTCGGATAACCGCCGATCCCCAACGCGAGGTCGATCGAGATCGATCCGCTGCTGATAGCGTCGATGTCGACGTTCGCGCGGTCGCCCAAACGCATGATCGAACCTTTTCCGTATTGTTTCTCGATCTGCTTCAGCGCCTCATCCAATAATGCATCTTTTTTGTTTTCCATAGGTTATCCTCCGACCTCTTTTTCGCTTTACTTCCCGAAATCCCTGATCATCTCTTTTATTCTCAGCACGGCGGCATCGACGGCTTTGTAGCGTACATCGCTGCGGTCGCCATGGAACTGATCGTGGTAGACCCGAATGTTTTCCTGAAAAGCGATGCACATATAGGTTTCACCGGCGTTCTTGCTTTCTTGGATAGCCGGTCCGGCGTTTCCGCTGAAGGAAACGCAGATGTCGCAGTTGAATTTAAGCCGTGTGTTTTTCGCCATCGCTTCGACGGTTTCGTTGCTGATCGCGCCATAGGATGCGATCGTTTCTGGCGGAACATCGACCAAGGCGGTCTTGCTTTCGTTGACATAGGCGATGATGCCGCCTTTGAAGACGTCCGAAGCGCCTGGGATATTCGTCAGATTCACCGCGAAAAGTCCGCCTGTGAAACTTTCGCAGGTACAGATTGTCAATTGCTTTTTACGCAGCTGATCGATGAGCTTTTCCATTATTTGCTTTCCAACAGGATATCTTTGGCTTGCAGGAAGTAGCTGATCCCGCTCAGCAGCGAGATGAAGGTCGCGAACCAGACCACGAAGCCCGCCACCGGCAGCCGATAGAGCTCGAACGGCAGATTGTTGACCAAGATCAGCATGATGGCGATCATCTGGGAAACGGTCTTGACCTTGCCGAGATAGCCGGCCGACATGACGCGCCCCTTACTCGAGGCGATCATGCGGATGCCGTCGACCGCGGTATCGCGCCACAACATCAATAATACGGCGACGACCGGGACGGTCCCCTGCCATGCGAAGAGGATGAACATCGTATTGACCAACAGTTTATCGGCGATCGGATCGATGAACTTGCCGAAACTGGTGATCAGATCGTATTTACGTGCGATGAATCCATCCAGGAAATCGGTGAAGCTCGCCAGCGCGAAGAGCACCAGCACGACGATGTTGCGGTAGGATAAGGTCACGAAGCCGAATGTGAAATGTCCGACATAGATATTGAACTGTGCGACCGGAAACAAGAAAATCAGGACGATCAGCGGGATCAATACGATCCGCACCATCGTCAGACGATTCGGTAGATTCATCAGGAGCCTCCAAAGGTGAAAACCATCTTAAACGATTTCGGTAACGATGCGATGGTCGGATCGATCAGCGTCGGCTGGTCGTCGACCGTGATCGTGCTCCGCTTCAGATAGCCGAAGCTGATCGCGACTTCCCGGTTCAACGCGGCGTTCACGATGATCTCCATCGTCTCGCCGTAGACATAGATGCGCGAACTCGGATTGTTCGTCAGGACGCCGTCGATATACACTTTCATCATCGAACTCGAATTGAATTTGACGATGAATTTCACTTGTTTGTCTTTCACCCAGTCGGTGATCTTATAGGTGGTCAGCCCCGTCTTGGCCAGGATGATCTTGGTCGGGACCGGGGTCGGCGTCGGGGTCGTGCCGGGGGTCGTCGGAGTCGTCGTATCCTTGACGATCTCTTTCGGGATCTCTTCGATCGGATTGTTGCCGATGACATTGGGCGCGACGCTCAAGCGCGGCAGGATGGTCGTGAAGAAGACGATCGACAATCCGATGACGATCACCGCGATGACGAAGATCAACGTGATGAAGGAAACCTCGAAACGTTTCTTCTTGAAATTGCGGTAAATGAACTTGCTGTCGGACAATTGCTTGCGTTTCGCGATGTTGGCTTCGCTTTCCTCGTTCTCTTTGACTTTCTTGATCGAGAGCGTGTTGGTGAACTGATCCTTGCTGATATTGAACTGATGCAGCACCTCGTCGTAGTCAAGTTCCAGGACGCTGCAGATGTTTTTCAGATAGAAGCGCAGAAAGACCATATCATGCTTAAAGTGATCCATATCGCCGTTTTCGATCGCGTTGAGTTGGACCACGCTGATTTTCGTTTTTTCACAGATTTCTTCGAGGGTATAACCAAGTTCTTCCCGCTTTAGTCGTATTGAATTCCCGATTTCAGTCATGCTTATCCTCCAATCGTTACCTTTAGATTATACCAATTCACCCTATGAATGTAAAATCAAATAAAAAAACGGGATTTGCATCCCGTTTTCATCACACTATGTAAGCCATGTTCTGTTCCCTTGCGGGCGACAATCATTTATCTGCGCTTGCACGCCTCCGGTTCGCTTCAAATTCGCGTCGCAGAGTTCCCCTACCAAATTTGGGTTTCTCGCTTATGGGGTTTACCTCGTTCCACTCCTGCGGTTTCCCGCAGGACTTCGTCACTGTGGCACTTTTATAGACTCGATCCATGACTTTCGTTTTAGGAGTTCGTTCAGCCGTCGGTTTCCCGCCTGGATTTATGGTTTCATCCAGCATAATCACTACCGTCGTCTCAGGCGGTGCGAGCATGGACTTTCCTCTGGTTACCCAGCGATTGTCCTAGTGTGATGTTCTTTAGCGTTTGTAGACTTCCTGCTCCAGCTTCGCCAGGCGTTTCAAGAGATCCACGGAGTTACCCTGCGGTTCGCCCGTTTCGCCGGCTTCCAGCCTTCCGGCCAGTTCCGTCAGACGGTTCTGGTACTGAAGATTGATTTTTTGCAGCTGCTCGATCTGTTCGCGTAAACTCGTGAACGCTTCTTCGAACTGTTGGTAGTCCTTGATCACGACATCGAGAAACGCGTCGACCTCGGTGGCGGAGTAACCTTTAAATTCGATATTGAATTCTTTCTGATAGATGGATTGCGCATCCAGTTTTCCGATTTTATTCATGTCAGGTTCCTCCTGCGTTTCTATTAAACCAAATCCGGGGGGGTTTTGCAAGTGCGCCGATTGGCTTTGACGCTAACCGCTATGGAAAAAACACCTGCTTTCGTATATAATAGTCAG
>JBAVGP010000274.1:0-5948 GCA_049684955.1 Erysipelotrichaceae bacterium | reverse complement strand
CCATATGGCAACACCTCATTTCACGATTTGTTATGTCCTGTTAACACCATTTTATCCTTTTCATTACTTAATACAAGTGTTTTGGATGCAAGTTCATCTGCTTTTCTTAATTTCCTATGTTTTTGCGCTGTAACCTCTTTCATTCGTTTTTGTTTCTGCTACGATATCCATGCAAGAGGTGGATATATGCAATATCTTATATGCCTGAGTTCGCTGGTTTTCACCCTATTATTGATCCGTGCGACCCTTGAACATTCCCCCGATCGGTTCAGATATAAACTTTTCGCCTGTGCCCATTTCGTGGTACTGGGATTGGGCGCATGGCTATTCGCCCACCCTGCCGGTGCTGAAGCGGGCTTGCTGATCGGCCTTGTCTTTTCCTTTGGCGGAGATGCCTGCCTCGGCCTGCGTCACAAACGCAAAATCTATTTCCCGCTGGGCATGCTTTTCTTTATCTTGGCGCAATTCGCCTATCTCAGCGTGTTCTCTTTCCGTTATTTCAATCCGGTGGTCTTCGGCGTCGCGATGTTCATCCAGATCCTGCTGATCGCCGCTTTGATGATGAAATTCGGACTAGATCTTCCGATGGATGTCGCGCCGGTCGTGCTGATCTATGATTTCGCGCTGGTCGGCGTCTTCACCTTGGCGTTAGGCCAATACCTCGCCGCGGCTTCCGGTATCAACCTGCTGCGGTTTTGGGGCGCGTCCGCTTTCATGCTTTCCGATTCAATCCTGTTCACCGTCTACTATATCAAGCCCAAAAGAAAAGTACAGATCATCCTGTACTTGCTGTTTTATCATCTTGCCCAGACGCTGTTCGCACTCAGTTTGTGGCATTAGGGAAGACATACTTCGCGAAAGCGAGATATTCCGCCTCGTTGAGCGTATCGTTGCTTTGCTTATCGAAACGGTGTTTGCCATCGTGCAGGAATTGCTTGCTGGAGAGCAGGAAATAGGTATGCAGGACACGGTTTTTCACGTTGGGTACGGGATCATCCCATGTCGCATCGATGTAGAGCCAGTTTTTCCCGTCATAAACCAGATTCCAGGCATGTTCCATCGTCAGCGATGCGATATAGAGAACAGGAATGCCGCGCTTTTTCGCCAAACCCATCAAAGCTCTCGCATAGCCGCTGCAGACGGCTTTTTTGTAGGTGAACACGCCATAGGCTTCGAAGGACGGACTGCCGCGGTATTGCTCCAGATTGAGTTTCTGGATGCTGGTGTCATATTGCGTTTCCCGAACCAGTTTATCGTGGATCTGTTCCAATTGAACATCGTTGTTTTTATTATCCAAGACCAGCGGAGTCAGAAATTTGTCGATATCGGTACTCAGCGCCGCGTCTTTCGACGGATCGTGCTGGATTTCGGCGAAATACACTTTATCGACCGAACTGCCGAAACGCGAATACTCGGTATACCCCATCGACAAGGTGAACGGGACATTGATGATGCTTTCCAGATACATGAATGTCTTTTGCAGGGAAAGAACGGAAGTGGAACGGTAACTGACTTTGAGTTGTCCCGCTTCCATTTTCTTCGCCGCCAACAAGGCTAATTCGCTTTCCGAAGACACCGCGAATAACTCGGTCTCCTGCATATAATATTCCGGACGGATCTTGTTGAAAACGATTCCGGCTCCGAGGTAATCGCTCTTGGGGACAGTGAAAGTGGGTTCGAAGGGACCGACCATATTACGGACCATCGAGCATCCGCTCAACACCAGAATCAGTAGGAATATGATCAGTTTTTTCATCGGCACGCATCGCTTTCCTGAATCATTTTAACATAATCCGACCGTGAATCCAAAAAACGAAGCATCATGCTTCGGTTTTCAGGATATATTGGATGGCCAGACAACCAGGTCCGCCTTGGGTGATCATCGCCGGCGTCAACTTCAGAATCTCGATATCCGCATCCTGGATCTTCGCCGTGATGGCCGCCATCGCCTGTTTCGCGACTTCGAGATTGAAAGCGTGGGAGATATAGATTTTGTGTTTCGCGCTGACTCCGCGTTTCTTCATTTCATCGGTGATCGACGCGATCGCCGAGCTCCAGGTGCGTCCGACCGTGAACTTTTCAAGACGTTCGCGGTTCTGGGAAATGACCAAGATCGGTTTCATCTTCAAAAGTCCGCTCAGCGTGGCCGCCATCGGGGTCAGCCGACCGCCGCGTTTGAGAAAGTTGAAATCGATCGGCACCAGGAAAGAATCACACTCCTTGAGACAAGTCTGCATTTTTTCGACGATCTCGAGCACGCTGTTCTTACTGTCGCGCATCTTGACCGCCAGATGGACCAGATATTGTTGGGGTCCCGCCAATGTCGTTGAATTGAAAACGGTCACATTGCGCAGATCCATGCTTTTCACGACCGAACTGGCCGCGTCGAAAGCCGCGCTGAGTCCTTTCGCCATCGCGATATGCAAGGTCTCTTCACCGGATTCAAACGCTTCCATGACTTCCCCGACCGCCGGCTGGGATGAAAACGCCGCTTTGTTTTTGATCAGTTCCACGAAATCTTCGGATGAGATATCCATATAATCCCTATAGTTTTTATCTCCGACCGCGATCTGCAACGGGATGATCGTAATCTTGTCTTTTTTCGCTTCTTCGACACTGATTAAACATCCGCTATCGGTACTGATTTTCATGGGTACCCTCCTGTGGCAGGATTATTGTAACATAACTTGTGCGAAAAGCGGGGATTCGAACGCTTTTGTTTTCAGGCTCCACCGTGTACAATATACCAAGAGGTGAAACTATGAAATTCAATGAATATGTCTATCAGCGCCCAGATTTCGATACGGTTTCCGCAAATATGAAATCTTTGATCAAGGAACTCGAAATCGCGGTCGATGCCCGTCGTCAGGTCGAACTGATCCGGGAAATCAACGTGATCCGCAACCATATCACCACAATGGGGACGCTCTCATCCATCCGCCATTCGATCGATACGACGGACGCGTTCTATGAAGCGGAAAACGACTACTGGGATAACCAACGTCCCTTCTACGAGGAACTGAATGTATCTCTATACAAGACCCTGATTTCTTCGCCGTTTCTGAGTGAACTCAAGCAGAGTCTGCCGGAACCTTTCTTCAAGATCGCCGATTTCGCACTGAAATCGTTTGATCCTTCGGTCATCGAGGAGATGCAGGAAGAAAACAGACTTGCTTCCCAATACGGGAAACTGCTTGCGTCCGCGCAGATCGAATTCGACGGGAAAGTATACACTCTTTCCCAATTGACGCCGCTCACGCTGCATGTCGACCGCGATACACGCAAACGCGCGATCGACGCGAAGACCGGATTCCTGCAGGCGCATGAAGCCGAAATCGACGATATCTACGATAAGCTGGTGAAACTGCGCACCCTGATCGCAAAGAAACTCGGCTATCCCTCCTATACCGAACTCGGCTACATCCGTATGCTTCGCTTGGATTACGATGCTTCCATGGTCGCCAACTATCGCAAGCAGATCCTCACGGAGATCGTTCCGGTCGCAAGCAAACTTTACGCGCGGCAGGCGAAACGCTTAGGGTTGGACAAACTTTCCTATTTCGACACGAAATTCGAATTCTTCGACGGAAACGCCACGCCGATCGGGACCTCCGACCAAATCGTCCAGGCCGGTGTCGAAATGTATCATGAATTATCGCCTGAAACCGGTGAATTCATCGATTTCATGACCTCCCGCGAATTGTTGGACCTGGTCGCGAAAAAGGGCAAGGAGGGCGGCGGTTACTGCACCTTCATCCCCGAATACCAATCCCCCTTCATCTTCTCCAATTTCAACGGGACAGCCGGCGATGTGGATGTCCTGACCCATGAAGCCGGTCATGCGTTCCAAAGCTTCCAGAGCCGTTGGATCGATATCCCTGAATGTGCCTGGCCGACCCTGGAATCCTGCGAAATCCACTCGATGAGCATGGAGTTCCTCGCCTGGCCGTGGATGGAAAAGTTCTTCGGCGACGGTGCGCAGAAATACCGCTTCAGCCACTTAGGCGATGCGATCAAGTTCCTTCCTTACGGCGTCCTGGTCGATCATTTCCAGCATGAAGTCTATGCGCATCCCGAAATGACGCCGCAAGAACGCAAAGAAACCTGGCGCAGACTCGAAAAGATGTATCTGCCGCATCAGGATTATACCGGAAACGCTTTCCTGGATAACGGCGCCTACTGGATCCAACAAGGTCACATTTTCTCAAGTCCGTTCTACTATATCGACTATACCCTGGCGCAGATCTGCGCCCTGCAGTTCTGGAAACGGACGCAGGTCGACGATCCCGAAACCTGGAACGATTATCTGCACCTCTGCAAACTGGGCGGTACGAAATCATTCGTCGGCTTGGTGAAGGAAGCGCATTTGATTTCCCCGTTTGAAGACGGCTGCGTCAAGTCCGTGGTCAAAGAGATCGATGCCTGGCTCGAAAGCGTCGACGATACGAAACTCTGAAAAAAATCATCCCTGTAAAAAAGGGATGATTTTTTCATTCATAATCATTTGATGATGAAATTCCACAGTTTCCAGTCGATCTTCGCAGGGTTGGATTCATTTTCAACCGCGACCAAGCGCAACGCGTCTTCCATCCGTTTACATTCCTCAATAGCGATTTCATCATAGACTTCCGGCGTTTCATCCAATCCCGCCTGCGCATAGGCCAGCGCCGTCGTACCGTAGAACACGATGCCCAGACAGTGCGCGACGACATGGATCGTCAAGGCGGCATGTGCGCATGCACGGGCGGCTGCCTGCGCCGCAGGATTCCCTTCCGCCGCGGTTGCTGCCGCATGGGCGTCGTAATTGGATTGCTTAGCATCGCTGAATCTGACCCTGCCTTCAAGCCAGCCCACCGCGTTTCTCAAGGCTAATCGCGGACGATCATCCGTCGGATAGGCGTTCTCATAGATCGGCAGGATATGCTTCTCCACATAGTCCGTGCTCCATTTCACCAAGGTCGCTTTGCTTTGCGTCTCGATCAAGCGCATCAGTGAAATGACGGAAGGCGATTGAAAGTTACCCAGTGTTTTACTTAATTTCCTTCTCTTCATGAGTATCACCCGCTCTTTTTGGGATTACATCCCGATATGGTCTTGGATCAGCCTTTCGATTTAAATTTTGTGAGCAGCGTATCGAAAAACTTGATGCCCTGTTTGTAGGATTCGATGTTGATGCGTTCGTTATCGCCGTGGATCGTCCCCAGATCGTCGATCAGACTGGGAAACGGGACGAAACGGTAGACCCCTTCCGCCATGCCATTGTAGACGCGGCTGTCGGTGGCCGCGACGACCGGATACGGCGCGACGACTTTGAAAACAGGAAAAGCTTCCAGGATGCTGTCTCTGATCATGCGATATCCGTCATTCCCGACAGGACTTGACGGGGTCGGTTCAGTCGCCGCCAGGATTTCAACATTGATTTCTTCGCCGACGATCCGTTTGACCCGGTTCATCACGGAAGCGATACTGTCGTTCTCCGAGATCCGCAGATTGAAAGTCACGGTCGCCCGTTGGGGAAGCACATTGGGTGCTTTGGATCCCTGGGCTTGCGTCATGACGCAGGTCGTCCGCACCAACGCGGCGGTCATCGGTTGTTTGGTCAGCTGTCCAAGCAGGATACCCGAAAACAGATTGCGGTGTTCGAACAGGAACCGCAGCGGCTGTTTCATATATTGGGCCAGCGCATCGAACATCGCGGCGGATGCCGGTGTGAACGATGCTGGGAACTTATCGTTCTCGAGTTTGACTGCGGCGGAGCATACTTGATTCAACGCGCTTTTTAACGGCGGCATGGAAGCATGTCCGCCTTTTTGTTGGATACTCAATAGGATATCCATATAGCCCTTTTCCGCGATGCCGATCAATGCGATATAGGAGTCGATCCCCATGCTGCGGCCGTCGGCGAAAGCGCCGACTTCATCCAACACGAAAGCGAAACGGATACCTTT
>JBAVGP010000273.1:0-4902 GCA_049684955.1 Erysipelotrichaceae bacterium | reverse complement strand
AAAGAGTCTATCCGAAATCGTCTTTTATGATCGTTGGGAAAGCCAATGATCTACCGGATCATTTTAAATTCTGATGAAAGTACAATGTATTTAAGAATCTCAATAAGCCCTGAAAAAAGGGTTTCTTTTCATTTTGGGGGGACGCATTGACATCCGATGTGCTTGAATGTATAGTGAATTAGGTCAATGTATACCTCCAAATAATATTCATCTAATGAAACGGAGAATCTTGTGAAGCTGAATCAAACGAAGATGGTTTTGATTCTTATGATGATATTTACACTTTTTTCCGCATGCGCAAAACCCGCGGACATCATCGAGATGAAATTCCGCATCACCTGGACCGATTTCTCAGGCAGAGGGGTCGCGATTAGTAAGATCGTTGATGTCTTTAACGAGATCAACAAGAAAACGATCCATGTTACGCTGGTCTCCGGAAGCGAAGTACTTGATGAAGTGAAAAAATATATCGATACCGATAAAACCGAAGGCGTGGTTGCGCTTCCGTATCGATTTCTCAAATATTTCGGGGACCGCGGTTCCATCGACGAAGCTTTTCCCGATAGGCTCACTGATTTCTCTAAAATTTATCCTTCACTCTGGCAATACGGCAAAGTGGGGGCGAAGACCTTCGGCATACCTTGGGTCAATTCATCGACCTGTCTGATCTACACCGCGGATCTGCTTTCGAAAGCAGGGGTCGATCCGGCATCGATCAAAAATCTGGAAGCCTTGCGTTTGGCTTTGGTTAAAGTCCAGACTAAGACATCCGCAGCGGGGATTGGTCTGGTCGGAGCTGATCATAACGATGTGTCATGGATGGTCAATCAGTTCGTCTATGCTTTCGGCGGATCGTTGGTGGATGCCGCCGGACTTCATGTGAACGTCAATTCCCCCCAAGCCAAATCGGCGATCGAATATTACAGGAACGTGTTGGGTCCGTTGGCTCAAAAGAACTGGCAGAACGATAATGGTGTCGATGTGATGGCGAAGTTTCTGAACCAGGAAGTCGCATTTGAAATCCAAGGTGTATGGGGCGTGTCCGATATCGAGAAAAACGGAAATCCCTTTAAAACAGGTATCATTCCATTATCGGCGATCGGTCTTTATCCCGAGATGGGTCCGCTCTTCCTATCCGTCACAAAAGAATCAAGCGCGAGCATACGGACCGCCGCCCAGACCTTCATTGAATTCATGATCTCCGCCAAAGCGCAGGAAATGGTCATGGCCGGGGAATACAGCCCGGAACATGAATCCTATTATCCCTTCCGCATGCCGGTCCGCAACGACTTAAGCGATAGTGCGGTCTTCAAAGATCTGCAAGCCTATCTGCCATTTCTGGATGGATTGAACGTCGCAAGCATCGATGTTCCGGTCGCTAAATGGCAGACGATCAAAGATACCTTATATGCGCCGGGATTGCATAAAGTGATGACGGGTGAACTCGGCATCGCGACCTTTCTGAAGCAAATCCAGGATCAGGGCGACCAGATCCTGCAAGCCAACTAGGAGGATTTCTCATGGAACTTAAAATCATGATCATCGATGATTCGCTGATGGATATCGCGATGATCGAAACCATTCTTTCCGATTACAAACCGTTGGTCGCTTATGACGGTGAAATGGGGATGGAGTTGCTGAAACAGAACATGGATACCGATCTGATTATCCTGGACTTGAACATGCCCAAGATGAACGGATTCCAAGTTCTGCGAGAACTGAAGAAAGATCCCAAATTCGCCAAGATCATCCCGATCATCCTGACCAATTACGACGAACTCGAGAACGAGATTTTAGGCTTGGAACTAGGGGCGATCGACTATATCCGCAAACCGATCAATATCGAATCCTTGCGTAAGCGGGTCGAGATCCACGGACGCATGAAACTCATCAGCAAGGAGTTGGAACGCTCTAACGAGGAGTTGGAGTCCATGGTGCAGGAACGCACGCGTGAATTAGTTTTAACGCGCGATATCACGATCCATGCCTTGGTCGCTTTACTTGAAGTAAGGGACTTGGAATCGGGGAACCATGCCAAACGGACCCAGACATCCATCAAGGCACTCTGCGAGCAACTCGTGAAAGATGGTCATTATGTCGAACTGCTGACGCCGCACTATATCCAGGAACTGTACGACACTTCACCGCTGCATGACATCGGCAAAGTCGGCACTCCTGACAATATCTTACATAAACCAGGGAAACTCACGCCGGAAGAATTCGAGATCATCAAGAAACATACCACGTACGGAATCGAAGCGTTAAAATATGAAGTCCCTGACAGCGTCATGCCTTCGTTTGTGAAAACGGCGATTGAATTTGTCAGTGGCCATCATGAAAAATTTGATGGGTCAGGCTATCCTGCCGGATTGAAAGGCGAAGAAATCCCGTTGGCGGGACGTCTGATGGCGATCGTGGATGTGTATGACGCATTGATCAGCAAACGCGTATACAAGGAGGCCATGCCGCATGATGAAGCGATGCAAATCATCATCGCGCAGCGCGGCAAACATTTCGATCCTTTGTTGGTCGACACATTCGTTAAGATCGAAGAACAGATTAAACAGATCAGCCAGCAATACCTGCAGTAGGAGGAACGATGAAAAAGGTTCTTACGATTGTATTGAGTCTGATGCTTGGGTTCTCGGCCATGCTTCCTGTTTTCGCTTCGCAAGCCATCCAGTTCACAGCGGAAGAAGTGCAATTCATCCATGATCATCCCATCATCCGGCTCGGCGTCGACCCGAATTTCATCCCTTATGAATTTATCGATACCGACGGCAGTTATGCCGGGATGGCCTCAGATTATCTTAAAATCATTGCCGAGCGGACTGGGCTGCAATTCAGCGTCGTCAAGGACTTGACCTGGTCCCAAGCTTATGAAAAAGGTGTTTTGAAGCAATTGGATATGTTGCCTTCGGTCGGTAAAACGATTGAACGTGAGAAATATTTCCTTTTCAGCGATCCCTACCTCTCTTTCCGGAGAGTCATTTTCGTGCGCTCCGACGAAACCAAAATCCATGGTATCGCTGATTTGGCGAACTTGAGCGTGGCCGTTCAGATGAACAGCTCCCACCAGGATTACTTGGCGACTTTCCCCAAAATAAACCTGAGTCTATACGGTACGGTCGAGGAAGCAATCAAAGCTCTATCCGAAGGGAAAGAGCGCGTTTTCGTCGGGAATCTTGCGACGACAAGTTATCTGATCAAGAAAGCCGGGATCACCAATCTGAAATATATGACGATCGACTCGCAGGAAGAAACCTTCCTATATTTTGCCGTGCGCAATGATTGGCCAATCCTTAAGACGATTCTCAACAAAGCCTTGGCGACCATCACAGACAAAGAAAAAATAACAATCCAGAATCAATGGCTCGGTCTGAATGAAACAACCGACTACAGCGGACTGATCCGCAATATTCTGATTGGGGGGGCGATCCTGCTCTTATTGATCGGCGTCTCCTTCTATTGGATCACACGGCTGCGCAAAGAAATCGGACGGCGGAAAATCGTCGAGGAAGAACTAAAAATAGCCAAACAAGATGCGGAAATCGCCAATCAGACGAAAACCAGTTTCCTGGCCCGTATGTCGCATGAAATACGGACACCTTTGCATGCGATCACAGGAATTTCCTATCTTGCCGAACGAAGCGAACTGACATCCGTCCAACGCGGAT
Source organism: Erysipelotrichaceae bacterium (assembly GCA_049684955.1). GTDB lineage: Bacteria > Bacillota_I > Bacilli_A > Erysipelotrichales > Erysipelotrichaceae > GWE2-51-13. The sequence goes on along the minus strand of JBAVGP010000273.1, from coordinate 1,225 downwards.
ATTTCGACAAGATCATCCATGCAGCCGATGACATGCTCAACATCATCAACGATATTCTGGATATCAATAAAGTCGAATCCGGGAAGACGGAAATCGAGAAGGTGCCGTTCTATATCGATGACATGCTGGATCATTTGATCACATTGGTGGTGCAGCGTGCCAATGAGCAGAAAATCAAATTCGAAGTGCATCGAGATCCGGCGATCGGCGAACGGTTAATCGGTGATCCCAAACGTCTCCAACAGATTTTGCTTAACCTTCTGAATAATGCGGTCAAGTTCACCAACAAAGGATATGTCTCGCTCGATATCGAGAAGCTGATCGAACATGACGGAAGATGCCTTATCTCGTTTGAAATCAAGGACACAGGCATCGGGATGAGCCAGGAACAGATCGACAAAGTATTTACGCCCTACACCCAAGCCGATGCCAGTATCAGTCGCCGATACGGAGGTAGCGGATTGGGATTGTCGATCGCGAAGAACCTGGTCGAACTGATGTCCGGAACCATCGAAGTCACCAGTGAACTGGATGTCGGTACGACCTTCAATGTGGAAATTGCTTTCGACATCGCACCTCCTGATCCGTCGATGAAATCGCGCAATAGTGACACCCGACTTGCGAAACTTGGTGTATTGCTTTTAAGCGGAGATGAAATGGGCCGCAGTATCGTTTCCAGTTATCTGGCATCCTTCAAAGTCCGCGTGAAGATCGTGGCGACCCCAGAGGAAGCGATTGAAGAGATCCGCTTGTCTTTCAATCAGCCAATAGACAAATACTCCATGTTGCTGCTGGACGACGAGAGCCTCGATCGCCAAGGAATTGACATCGCGGCGAAAGTGAAAGCGCTCAAAGGGGCGGAAACCCTCAAAACCATGCTGATGGTTGAAATGGCTGATGATCGTATCGCTGAAATCCACCGCAATCCCAATATCGATTTCCTGCTTACCAAACCCATCATCCCTTCGCTGCTTTTCAATGCGATGATCGAGATATTCCGGCTTCAAAGCGATTATCCCGCAGTCATCCGTTCAACGGTACGCAAGACAAATCCATATTGTGTGCTGGTTGTCGATGATAACCAAACCAATCGCTGGATCGCTCAAACCGTGCTTACCGATGCCGGCATGCATGTCACTACATGTGAAAACGGTCTGATCGCGTTTGAAATGATCCAAGCCGATGAACGACATTTCGATATCATCCTGATGGATCTGCATATGCC
>JBAVGP010000272.1:0-14771 GCA_049684955.1 Erysipelotrichaceae bacterium | reverse complement strand
ATAGTAAACCAACTCATCATCATGCGGAAACGGTGGATACATGGGGGATTCCTCCTCAGGATCACTTCGCGGGGAAACGTTGATTCAAGATTTCGTAAAACAAGATTCCAGCCGCAACCGAGGCATTGAGGGATTGTACGCTGCCGTGCATCGGCAGACTGACGACGAAATCGCAGTTTTCCCGGACTAAGCGTGAAATGCCCGAGCCTTCCGAACCGATCACCAAAGCGATCTTGCCTTTGTAATCGACGGTGCGATAATCGACCGCGCCTTTGCCTATGTCCGTCCCGTAGATCCAGAAACCGAGTTTCTTGAGGTCTTTGATGGTCTGGTTGAGATTGGTGACTTCGGTGGTCTTGACCGTGTCGATCGCTCCGGTGGATACTTTCGCGACCGTCGGGGTCAAGGAGACACTGCGGTGTTTCGGTAAAATGATCCCGTCGATACCGGCCGCGTCGGCAGTACGCAGGATCGCGCCCAGATTATGCGGATCTTCCAAACCATCAAGGAGGACAAGGATGGCGTCCTCTTTGGCGCCGGATAAGATATCGTTTAAGGTATAGGTTTTGAAATCGTCGATTTCGATCATGGCGCCTTGATGGTTGCCCTGCGCCAGTTGATCCATTTTTTTCGCGTCGACGTATTCGATGGGGATATGCTGGTGCAATGCCAGTTCCTCCCCTTCTTTCCATGGATTCGATTTACTCAGGATCAGCTTGTTGATGCCCAGCTTCGATTGGAGCCGTTGTTTGACCGTGTTCTTCCCGTAGATATATTGTGCCATAATCCTCCTGTATGCTGGTTTGCATTTGGTTCCAGATTTGTTCCAAGCGTTCGTTCTGATTCGTCAGATACCAATAGCCCCACAATGCTTCATATCCGGTGGCGCAACGGTAGGTCGTGACATCGGTGTTCTTGGGGACGCTGTCGCTTTTGAAATTGCGGCCACGTTTATAGATACGCTCTTCGGCTTCATCCAGTTGTTTGTTGTCAAGCAGTTCGCGTACGAACTTCGCCTGCGCTTTGGCGCTGACATAGTTGACGGAGCGTTCCTGCAGGTCTTTCGGCTTAGTATAGCCTTGTTCGACCAACAACAAACGGACTTTCAGACTCAGCACCGCATCCCCCACAAAGGCCATAACGGAACCGTTGAGTTCTTCGGGACGCTTCATCAAAGTTTCCCTTGATTCGCCAGTTTCGCGCGGATTTCATCGGATTTCGCAAAATCCTTCTTTGCTTTGGCTTCGTTGTAGGCTGCATAGTCGTCTTTATCTTCCTGGGTCAATACGGTGACCGGAATGTCGATTCCCATCACGTCGAGCATCTCACGGACCGCCTGATAGAGCGATGCGACAAGCTTGGGTTCGGGGGTGCGGGAACGCAGGGATTGGTTGAGTTGTTTGACGGTTTCAAAGAGTTCCATAAATCCGTTGGGGGTGTTGAGATCATCGTCCAAGGCGGCTAAAAACGCATCCAGACGCTCTTTATCGGCTTTTTCGTGTAGTTCGATGCCGCTTAACTGGGTTTTGATCTCGGCTTGTTTCAGCACCGCTTCAAGTTTCGCGAGTTCCGTCTGGGCTTGTTGGACGCCTTCTTCGCTGATGTTCAGCGGGGCGCGGTAGTGCGCCTGCAGCATCATCCAGCGCGTCGCGTTGGCGCCGATCTTCGCGATGACGTCTTTCGCCAGCATCACGTTGCCTAAGGACTTGCTCATCTTTTCGCCATCTATATTCAGCATGCCGTTGTGCATCCAGGTGGTCGCGAGGCTGTGTCCGAAGAGCGCTTTCGATTGCGCCGCTTCGTTTTCATGGTGCGGGAACTTCAGATCCATCCCGCCGCCGTGGATATCGATCATGTCGTGGAAGCGTTCGTTGATCATGACGACACATTCGGTATGCCATCCCGGCCGGCCTTTGCCCCAGGGTGAATCCCATTGGATGCCTTGGTCGGTCTTCTTCCATAACGCGAAATCCAACGGACTTTCTTTTTCCGTTTCTTCTTCGATGCGGGCGCCGACCAACAGGTCGTCGACATTCTGCTTGGAGATTTCCCCATAGTTATCCACCGAATTGACGCGGAAATACACATTCCCGTCGACATTGTAGGCAAAGCCTTTGTCTTCCAGTTCTTTGATGAAAGCGATGATCGCGTCCATCGTGTCGGTTACTTTCGGCGCATAGGTCAACGGACGGGTATGCAGACTGTTCCGTACCTTGTCATAGGCTTCGATATAACGGGTGGTGATGGTCTTTTCGTCGACCCCTTCATCGATCGCCTTCTGGATGATCTTATCGTCCACATCCGTGAAATTGGATGCATAGACGACATTCAATCCATGCGCTTCAAAAAGCCTGCGCAAAGTGTCGAACACGATGATCGGACGTGCGTTTCCGATATGGGCTTCGTTGTAGACCGTCGGTCCGCAGACATACATATGGACTTCCCCGGCCGTGCGTGGGACGAATTCTTCGTTCTTGGTTGTTTTCGAATTATATAGTTTCATAAGGCGCCTCCGATGATTCCCTTTGGTTCTTAGTATATCATGTCCATGCTAAATTTGCTCCCGGCATTGTAATACAAGACCTTCTCAACTACAATAGATGTGGTGATAAACAATGGAAAAAAGATGTTTAGGAAAAAATAAAGTCGAAACTTCGCTGTTAGGTTTCGGATGTATGCGTCTACCGACAACCGCCGACGGCAAGATCGACGAACATGAAGCGTTCACCCTTTTCAATATGGCCTATGCGGCCGGGGTTAATTATTACGATACCGCTTTCCCCTATCATGGGGGTCAAAGCGAGGAAGTGTTGGGTAAATGGCTGAAGACCATCGATCGTTCGACGGTTTTGGTCGCGACCAAGAATCCGGTCTGGCTGCTGAGTACCAAGGAAGATTTCTTCACGTATCTCCAGAAGCAGCTATTGAAGCTGCAGACGCCGTACATCGACTATTATCTGTTGCACGCGATGGACAACGAGCGTTATGAGAAGATGATCGAATTAGGCGTGTTCGACGCGTTGACCAAAGCGAAGGAAGTCGGGATCGTCAAACATGTAGGATTCTCGTTCCATGACGAGCTGCCTGTCTTCGAGAAGATATTACATCATTATCCCTGGGATTTCTGCCAGATCCAATTGAATTACATGGACACCGACTATCAGGCCGGTTTGGCCGGATTGCGCATGGCCGAAATGGCCGGTATTCCGGTCACCGTCATGGAACCGGTCAAAGGCGGCAGCCTGGCAAAAGCACCGGTCGAAATCCGTCATCTGTTCGATACTTTCCATCCGCATTGGTCGACCGCATCCTTCGCTCTACGTTGGGTCGGATCGTTCCCCAATGTCCAAGTCGTTCTTTCTGGTATGTCGACGCGTCTGCAAGTCCTGGACAATCTGACGACCTTCACGAAGTTCGTCCCGATGGAAGAAGACGAAACGGCGATGATGGCGAAAGCCGCCGAACTGCTGCGTTCGCGCGTCCAAGTTCCGTGCACTGCCTGCCGTTATTGCATGCCTTGCCCTTACGGCGTGGATATCCCGGTCAACTTCAGTTACTATAATGAAGCACATGTCTATGAAAACAAAGAGAAGGCGAAAGACCGCTATATGAATTGGCTGGATGCCGGCGAGCGCGCCTCGGCCTGCGTGGCCTGCCAGGCTTGCGTCGAGAAATGTCCGCAGCACATCCTGATTCCGGATCGGCTTGCTGAAGTACGGGCTTATTTCGATAGTAAGGATTGATCCATGACCAAACTCGCGATTACGATCGATCCTTCCATTATGTCTGCCGATCTGATTTCCACCTATCTTGCTTCGGCGCGTCTACTCGCCTACAGCGAAGTCTACTTTGTCCTGCATGATGATAACTTTTATCGCATGAAAGCGGATGAAAACACCGCCCGATTATTGAACGAGATCCGCCAAGCCGGATTCAGGCTGCATGCCGTCCTGGATGAAAAGACATTCCTCGAGATCGGATTCAGTAAAAACGATCTCAAACCTTTGCTTGATCTGGGATTTCGCGCCTTGCGGCTGGAGTACGGTTTCGACCGGCATGATCTTGTCAGCACCCTGACGTTGAACCAATATGGGATCTTGATCGAAGACAATGCGTTGGCCTTGGAAGATCCGATCGGACGTATCAAGGCGATCCAGACCAAAGGGAATCTGAAACAATATTCCGCCGTCCATCCTTACTATATCCATCCTGATACGGGATGTTCGTTCGAGAGTTGCTTCAACCGTACGAAATTGTTTAAATCGTGCGGAATCGAAATCGGTGTCTGGGTCAATACCCTGGAGAATAAATCCCCTGCCTTTCCTTTGGGGATCGGTTGTCCGACGATCGAGAACCAGCGGCATATCAGCTCCAACCTGAGTGCCAGCGAATTGGTCGCGCTCAATCTCTTCGATACCTTGGGATTTGGGATCAATCCTCCTTCACGCATCGAAATGGAAGATCTCACCCGGGTCGTCTCCCGCAACACGGTCGAAGTTCCGGTCTATTTCCATCCGGATCTTAATTCAAAGTTGAAGGAAGGTCTGCTGCATACGACGTTCAAAGCACGCAGCGACAGTGCATCCCAGTTGTTGCGGGCCGAACAGTTCCACAGTGTCGAACCGATCGAACCATTCAATACGGTGAACCGCGATCGGCTGTCCTTATCGATCGACAATAATCTCGCCTGTGTCTACGAAGGCGAAGTACAGATCACATTGAAGAATCTCCCTTCCGCGCCCTATACCAACGTCATCGGACAAGTCGATCTTGTCGCCGCGAAACTTGTGGATCTCCTGCAGATCGGAAAGATGAGTTTCGTGTTCATCGAAGCGAAATAATCCCGATAATTCGGGATTTTTTTATGCACACATTCTTTTTTTACATGCTTGATGCGACTTTACGATATAATCAAATAATAGGAGGTGAAGGACATGGCGAAACAAAGCAGGCTTGAAGATCGGATCCGACTTTTTCGTTTGAATAAGAAACTTACCCCCTATCGTTCCGCTGTCAGAATCTCCTTGATTTACCTTATATTCGGAGTGCTCTGGATCATCATTTCCGACCGGTTGTTGGCATTCCTGGTCAGCGATCCGGAAATCTATATCCAATTATCGACCGTCAAAGGCTGGATCTATGTCGCCATTACGACCGCCTTTCTCTATGTTTTGGTGGTATCCACGCTGGATCTCTATGTCGAAGCCAAACGTAAAGTCGAGTCCGTCAATGAAGATCTCGCGAATCAACTTGCGAAGACCGAAGCCAGCGAACAGCGCTTCGAACTGGCGGTCAAAGGTTCGTTCGATTCGATTTGGGAATACGATGTCACTGCGAATCAAGTGATCATGTCTGATCCCCTACTACGTAATTTAGGATATACTTCGCAAGATTTCACGATCGAAACCCTTGATGATTGGATCGCTCTGATCCATCCTAGCGATGTGGATGTTTTCAAACAGCGGATCGAAAATTTCCTCACGGATCCGCTGGAGAATTTCGAGTTTTCTTACCGTGTTTTCAAGAAAGACGGATCGATCGCATGGATACGCACCCATGGATCAGCCCGGATCGATGAAAAAGGGATCATCACGAAGATCGCGGGTTCCCATAGCGATATCACACTTGCCCATGAATATGAAGAGAAACTGACTCATCTGGCGTATTTCGATACCTTGACCGGTTTGATGAACTGGCACGGCTTCGCGAATCTGATCGAGTTGCGGATCAACACCCAACCTGATAAACCCTTCAGTCTGCTTTTCTTAGATATCGATGATTTCAAAAACATCAACGATGTGCATGGCTATCAGGTCGGCGATCGGTTATTGCGCGAAATCTCGGTCGAACTGACAAAACTGATCCGCGAACCGGATGTCATCGCCAATCTAGGCGGCGACGGATTCGGATTCCTGATGGAAACCATCCAGAATACCGAACTTCTTGCGAAGATTCACACCATCTATGAGACATTCCGTGTCATCCACAATCTTGAAGGATTATTACTGAATGTCTATGCCAGCGTCGGTATCGCCCAATATCCAAAAGACAGCCGGAATTTTGCGGGATTGATGCAAAGTGCTGACGAAGCGATGTATCAGGCGAAAAGCGAAGGAAAAAACACCTTCGTATTCTTCAGCGAAGAGCTTCATGCCCATCGAATCAAATCGATCGCGATGATCCTGGATCTTCGTAAAGCCGTCGAGAATGACGAACTTTATCTGATGTATCAACCGATCTACCGGATGGATGATCTTGAATTTTCTTCCATTGAAACACTCATCCGTTGGAATCCGACCGGGAAGGAAAATATCCCGCCCGATGTGTTCATCCCGCTGGCGGAAACTTCGGGGTTGATCGGAAAGATCGAATTATGGGTCTTCGAACATGCTTTCATGCAGGTCGTCGCTTGGCGGGCTGAGCATAAGAAAAGAATCCCTGTGGCCATCAACCTCTCTTCTTATGGCATCACGAATGACGTATTTGTCCAACACGTCGTCGACCTTCTGACCAAATACGGGATCCGCGATGGTGAAGTTGAAATTGAAATCACCGAGACCGGATTGATCGAAAGCTATGATATCGCCGTGAAGAACTTGATGATCCTGCGTGCGAATGGCGTACGCATCTTGCTGGATGATTTCGGAAAAGGCTATTCTTCCCTGACACACCTGGTCAAACTGCCGATCGATATTCTGAAAATCGACATCGGCTTCACCAGTCGTATCCATACTTCGCTGGAAATCGATTCGGTCATCACGACGATCGTCAATCTCGCGCACTCCATCAATCTTGAAGTCATCGCGGAAGGGATCGAGCATGCATATCAAGTCGAATTCCTGCGCAGTATCAACGCCGATTTCGGTCAGGGATATCATCTGCATCGGCCGACCTTACCTGAGGTGATTGAAGAACTCTTCTAGAACGACATTTCAGAAAGACGAATGTTGTCTTGAAATAGTAAAAGAAAAGCGATCATCGCTTTCCTTTTTCATTCAGTTCAGTCAGTTCTTTCACATTGGAATCAATATCAGCGGATTCCGCAAATCACTTCAGTTGAGATCTTTCAGATATCTTTTCTTCGCCCATGCGAAGATACCAACGGTGATAGCCACACCGACCAAGGTGTCGGAAAGGAAATGTTCGCCCAAAATCATACGACTCGCCATGACCATTACGATCCAAAGGATACTGGCAAGCAGAAATAAACGTCGCTTCCCTTTCAAAGCATCGAAGATGTCCGGCAGTAATGTGGAAAGCAATGAAACGGCGGCGAATTGTGAATGACCGGAGGGGAAGGACTTCATGCTTTCGCTCAGGGTGAATCCCTGCGGAATGAACCAGGGAGTGAATTTCGCATCATTCCCGATCATTGTATAGTATCGTGCTCGTCCCCAGACGATCTTGATCAGGTTGGCGGCAACCATCGATCCGACCATGGTGATCACTCCGACGATTGCAAAACGGCGAAGACGAGATTGTTTTTCCAGCGTAAGCTTCGTCACAAGATATGCGACACATAGGACGAAAACAACACCGAAGACTGCGAGAAGCGGCTGATAGACTCCCATGGATAACAACGGTGCGTCGACCAGCGAGAAACCGAATACGATCATCAGGATACCGTTGATGATCCGGCTGTGCCACAAATACTTGATATTTCTCGGCGTCGTCACGGTAAGGACGCTGAAGCTCATCGCTCCGAGCAGTGTGCCCGGGAAAGAAGCGAAATGCTTAAAGAAAAGTCCGAACGGACTGAGCGGATCATAGAGCGCTTTGGTGAGTGGCAGATCGACGAAGGTCGCCACGATCATCATGCTGATGAACCCTATGATCAGGAAACGTTTTTCGTTTTTCGAGAGTAACATGTTTTCCCCTTCCGATTGAATTCTATATGTCACTATAGCATATCCCGTAAGGAAAATCACTCCGTCGCGCAGATTCGAAACCATGCGAGAGAAAAAAGAACCGCAAATCCGATGATGGATTGCGGTTCTTATCGTTGTCATTGAACGTAGAGATACGTACGGACCATATGCATCCAACAGACGATTTCAAGATTTCCTTTTTTATCCGGTGTGAATACGACCGGTTCGGGATTCGTTTTCACATCGATCGTCTTATTCAGAAAGGATAATTCCAATGGATTGGTACACCCAAGGATGCCCTCCCAGCTGAAACTCAGTTTTACCGGTATGCCGACTTTGATATGCGGATAATCGACGATGTAGGTTCCGTTCTTCAGATGAAGGGTGACGGTTTGGTAACCGTCGACGATCGGTGCGGATGCTTTCTGACCGGAGATCGTCTCCATGAAAGCATTAACCGGCGCGGCGGTCAATGGCGACCGCAAGGTCATCTGCAAGCCCATCAACGCGACTAATAATGCTGCAGCCAGTTGGACACGCCGACCATTGAGGGCGTTCATCTTCGCACCCAGCCATTGCATCCCGATGAGGGCCGGAGCGGTTGTCAGTGCGAAGACCAGCATGACGCCTCCGCCATATAATGGATTCGCCGTGCCCAGCGCGACGATCTGCATCGTCTGTAAGGAACCGCAAGGCATCAGTGCATTCAGCAAGCCGACCAAAAACGGAGCACGATCGATATTCTTTTTGAATAAATTCAGTTCAGGCATACGGATACGGATCACTTTGGCCATATTCAACGCTAGGAAGATCATCCATATCCCCGCGATCAGAAGTAAGGCATTGGTGAACATCGGGCTGATCGTGAAGACCTTCCCAACCATTCCCAACAGGATGCCGCTGAGCGTATAAGATATAATTCGGCCGCTTTGATATTGGCGGACGCGTTTGCCGGGTTGCATCACGGACGAAGAGATCGAGGTCCCGAAAGCGATCCCGCCGCACATGCCGATGCAGTGCAAGGAGGATACCAGTCCGTAGACGACCACCAGACCTAAGGTGACGCTCGAGGATGTCGGATCGAAATAGAGCGAACCATAGAGAGCGTTGGCGGCGATGAAGACGACGATTACGCCGCTCAGCAAGCCCAAGAACCCCCACGGGAATTTTTCTTTTTCGAACTTATATCCGACACTTTCGATCGCAGCTTTGAGTTTCGCGTCCGAGGGCAGGTTCTTCCCTTTGATGAACGCCGTGCCTTCGGTATGCGATACCTGGGCGGCACTCACTCCTTCGACCTTCAGCAGGGCTTTTTTGACTTTGACTTCACAGGATGAACAGCTCATCCCCGCGATGTGGAGTTTACGCTCCATGTCAGCGCGTCAGCCGCTTGATGGTCGTCAATACCTCTTCGATGATTTTCGGATCGCCGTCTTTCAGGTCGCGGACGACGCAGGTACGCAGATGTTGGGCGAAAAGCTGGGACGAAAAACTGTCCAGCCCCGATTTGACGGCCGCGACCTGGATGAGGATGTCATCGCAATAGATATTGTTTTCGACCATCGTCTTTAGTCCGCGGATCTGCCCTTCCATCCGATTCAGACGGTTGAGCAGGTCCTGGACCTGGGCATCTTCCCGATCCGTATGTTTTTCAGTATGCATTTCACAGTGTTCCATGTTGTTACCTCAGTTTGAAGAAGCGCAGGCGTAAAGCGTTGGTGACGACCGAGACCGAACTCATGGCCATCGCCGCACCGGCGAAGACCGGATTCAGCAGCGGGCCTTTGAAGAAGTAGAAGACTCCGGCCGCGAAGGGAATCCCGACGATGTTATAGATGAAAGCCCAGAAGAGATTCTGTTTGATATTGGTCAAGGTGGCTTTGGACAGTTTCAATGCGGTGACCACATCGTTGAGGTCGCTCTTCATCAATACGATATCCGCCGATTCGATCGCCACATCGGTACCCGAACCGATTGCGATGCCGGTATCGGCTTTGGCCAATGCGACCGCATCGTTGATGCCGTCGCCGACCATTGCGACATTATACCCTTGTTGTTTGAGTTTGTCGACTTCGTTTCCTTTGTCTTGTGGCAATACTTCCGCCAAGACCCAATCGATGCCGACTTGTTTGGCGATGGCGTCGGCGGTCTTCTTGTTGTCGCCGGTGATCATCGCGATTTTGATACCCATTTTCTTCAGTTTGGCGACCGCTGCGCGTGAGGATTCCTTGACGGTATCCGCAACCGCGATCATACCCTCGGCTTTTTGGTCGATGGCTGCCAGTAGAACGGTTTTCCCTTCGCCCGACCATTCGTCAAGTCGGCTTTCCGCCGGGAACTCGACTTTGTTTTCCAGCATCCAGGCGGGGTTTCCGATCAATACTTCATGTCCCGAAACCATCGCTTTGAGTCCGCGTCCGCTGACCGCCGTGAAATTCTCCACGGTTTCCAGTTTCAATCCGCGTTTGCTTGCTTCGGCTAACACTGCCAGCGCAAGCGGATGTTCGGAAGACGATTCGGCGCTGGCCAGCATCGTCAGGAATTCGTTCTCGTCACGATTGTAGCTGATCAAATCCGTCAATGCCGGTTTCCCGTTGGTGAGCGTACCGGTCTTATCGAAGATGACCGCGGTGACATGATGCGCGGCTTCCAGCGCTTCGCCGCCTTTATAGAGCACACCCATCTGGGCGCCGCGGCCGGTTCCCACCATGATGGCGGTCGGCGTGGCTAATCCCAAGGCACAAGGGCATGCGATGACTAATACGGTTACGAAGATATTCAATACGAAGGAGAATTCCTTGCCTTGCAGAGCCCAGAAGCCGGCTGCGAGGAAGGCGATGACGATGACGACCGGAACGAAATAAGCGGAGATGACATCGGCCAGTCGTGCGATCGGCGCTTTCTTGCCTTGCGCGTCTTCGACCAGTTTGATGATCTGCGCCAAAGCGGTCGCTTCTCCGACGGCTTTCGCGCGCATCGTGAGGACACCGTTGGTATTCAAGGCTCCGCCGGTCACTTTGTCGCCCGGATTCTTGTCGATCGGCAGACTTTCGCCCGTCAACATGCTTTCATCGACGGCGGATTGTCCGCCTTCGACGATGCCGTCGACCGGAATGCGTTCACCCGGTTTGACCAGAAGCAAGTCGCCGACGGCGACATCTTCCAAGGAAACATCGGATGTTTCTTCACCCGTAATGAGCAGATGCGCGGTTTTCGGAGCCAATCCCATCAATTTTTTGATCGCCTGGCTGGTCTTACCCTTCGAATTTTCCTCGAGCCATTTCCCTAAAAGAATCAAGGTGATGACGACGCCGGCGGATTCGAAGTACAGATTGCTGACCAATGCGACATTCCCCGCATAGATCAAAATCGTGTTATAGACGCCGTAAAGGAAAGCTGCGCCGGTCCCGATCGCGACCAAGGTATCCATGTTGGGGGATCCTTTGATCAAGGTCTTGGTTCCGACCGTAAAGAACCGACGACCCGCATACAAGATCGGCAACGTCAGTACTAGTTGTGTGATAGCGAAATTCGTCGGATGCATATGGTGATTCAGGAACTCCGGCAGCCAGATATGCAGCGTCGGGAACATATGTCCCATCGCGATGTAAAGCAACGGAATAGCGAAAACCGCAGATAAAATCAAGCGGAAAGTCATATCCTTCAGTGATTTCTGACGACGCAGCGTATCCGCATCCACATCCTTCTGGCCTTGGATTTCGCTGGCTTTATAGCCGGCATTCTCGACCGCTTTTTTCAGCGACCCCATTTTTACGATGGCCGGATCATACGTGACCGTCGCCTTGTTGGTGGCGAGATTGACACTGGCGGCTTGGACGCCGTTCTGTTTTTTCAGGGCGCGTTCGACCGCGGACGAACAACTCGCGCAGGTCATCCCTTCGATATTTAACGTGACATTACGCACTTGGGTAATTTCTTGAAGATCATAACCGGCGTTTTCCACCGCCAGTTTCAGTTCCTCAAAAGGAAGGGTGCGCGATTCGCGCACCGTCACTCTTTCCGTCGTGAGGTTGACATCCGCCGATTCGACGCCGTCGATCTTCTTGAGTGATTTCGCGACGGCGACGGAACAGCTGGCACAGGTCATCCCTGTGACGATATAGGTTTTTTCTTCCATGAGGGAATCCTCCTACTTTTGGATCAGTTGGTATCCTGCATCTTCGACCGATGCTTTCAATGCTTCAAAACTTACGGTTTCATCGGCGCTTACCAATGCGGTTTTTTCCGCAAGGGAGACTTTGGCGTCGCTGACGCCCGGGACTTCCTTCAATGCCATGGTTACATGATGGACGCAATGCATGCATGTCATGCCTTCTACGCTATACGTGGTTAGTTTCATATTTTTCACCTCGATGAGAGTATATACCCCCCGAGGGTATATGTAAAGTGAAATGCGCATGAAAAAAACGCACCCTTTGAGGATGCGTCCGTTGATAGATGGGAGAACTTAGATCTTGGATGCGAGGTAGGCAGCCGTACGGACCAATTGGTTCGTATAGGAAGCTTCGTTGTCGTACCATGATGCGACTTTGACCAAGCAGATACCGCCGACGTTTTGGACTTTCGTCTGAGTAGCGTCGAACAATGATCCGAAGGAAGTCCCGATGACATCGCTGGAAACGATTTCGTCTTCGGTATAACCATAGGATTCGTTGGATGCGGCTTTCATAACGGCGTTGATTTCTTCTTTGGTGCAAGGTTTTTCAACGACTGCGACCAATTCGGTGATGGACCCTGTGATGACAGGGACGCGCTGCGCGGCTCCATCCAGTTTACCCTTCAATTCCGGAACGACCAATCCGATCGCTTTTGCGGCGCCGGTGGAATTCGGAACGATATTGGCTGCGGCAGCACGTGCGCGGCGTAAGTCGCCGTTGCGATGCGGAGCATCCAGTGTATTCTGGTCATTGGTATATGCATGGATCGTCGTCATCGTGCCGTTGATGATTCCAAAGGCATCGTTGAGGGCTTTCGCCATCGGAGCCAAGCAGTTGGTGGTGCAGGATGCACCGGAGATGATGGTTTCGCTGCCATCAAGAATCTGATGGTTGACGTTGAATACGACGGTCGGCACGCCTTCGCCTTTCGACGGGGCGGAGATGATGACTTTACGGGCGCCGGCAGTGATATGCGCGCTGGCTTTTTCTTTGTCCGTGAAGAATCCGGTGGATTCGATGACGACATCGACGGCTAATGCTTTCCAAGGCAGATTCGCAGGATCTTTTTCCGCATAGATACGGATTTCTCTGCCGTCTACGATGATTCCGTTCGCATTGTAGGAAACTTCATGACCATCCCAACGTCCTTGGGCTGAGTCATACTTTAATAGGTGGGCCAATGTTTTCGCATCGGTGAGGTCATTGATCGCAACGATATCGAATTCTTTTTTTCCGTTCATCAGGCGGAAAGCAAGACGTCCGATACGACCAAAGCCGTTAATCGCAATTTTTGCTGTCATGTAAAAGTCCTCCTTGTGACATATCAATTATAGGCACTTTAACAGGCTTTGTCAATTGTGAAGCCGTTATCAATAATCATCTTGATTACTGGCTGTCATGGATCCAAAGCGGTTTGCCGCCGAGTGTCATAGCTTGTGAAACGGTGGTCGCACGCGTCTCGAATAACTTGTTGAAGAGATCGAAATCATTGATGCGGACACTCATGTATTCTTCAAGGGAAGCCGGAGCTCCGGGTAAGATACGCGACAAGTCTTCATGGGCGCTGACATGCAGGATCACTTTGTCTTTTCCGTTCAGCAAGGTACTGATCATTTTCAATAAACTGACCGCGTCGACATAAAGGATTTCGTCGATGTCGATGTGTTTTTGTTCGACCGTGAACATGCAATATCCTTTGACAGTCCCTTGTTCTTTCAGGATCATCACTCTTCCTCCTTCGGCTTTGAGCTCCGCGAAACGTTTCTCGTAATACCCGTTGTCACGCAGGAAGTAACCGTCGAAATGGGAAGTGAACTGTTTGTAGAATGTCTGCAGATCCCCGGGATCCACCGTGTAACTGATGCCTTGGGCACTGAGTATCGGGACCATCGTCTTGTCGACTGTGAATTTCTTGCGCCGGTAGATCTTCTGGAATCCAAAGGGTTCATAGATTTCCGGGATATAGGCTTGCAGGACGGTGATCAGATGCTGATGCTCGAGGATATCCAGCACTTCGTCCATCAGCATCTTCATATATCCTTTTTTACGGAATTCAGGCGGTGTCAGCACACCAACGATAAATGATACTTCAAGTCGTTTCCCCTGCAACACCATCACATGCCGGTGTATTTGGAGGGATGAGAGGATCGTGTCCCCTTCTTTCAGGATGTAGCAATCGTTCGGATTGTAGTACGCGTTGAAATAATGGTCGATCGACCCGCCGTCATCATGCTCAAAGGCTTCTTTCCATTGTTTGTATAAGATTTCCTTATCGGTAGCCGATGCTTTGCAAAGTTTCATTTTGTTCCCTCAATCGGTATTTCTCGATGAAATACATAGGTGCCAAAGCCATTTTCGCAGCCCGCAGGAATTCATTGCCCATATCGTCTTCACGGTTGACCAAGGTTGCGGAAAGGAAATGCCGGTTGAGAAATTCCTTTTCCACGACTTGGTAGAGTCCGCGGTAACTGTCGTCGGCTTTTTCGATGTTGATCTGGACCATCCGTTCGGAAGTCATCGATCCGATGACGAAGGCGCAGATCTTGCCATCGATACGGATGGCTCCGCCTTCCCAGGGAAGCGTTCCGTAGCATTCCAAGATATCCATCGCACCTTGCTTTTCGAATTTGAAATACTCATCCTGATTTTCATCTTCTTTCCAATGATACAAAAAAGTTTTCACTTCTTGGAGATTGGAAGCATCGATGGCTTCATAAGTGAATCT
>JBAVGP010000271.1:0-22819 GCA_049684955.1 Erysipelotrichaceae bacterium | reverse complement strand
AAAGAACGAAACGACGACGCCGACATAACCGATAGGCACGACTGTTTTAGGACGGTATTCGACGGTCGCGAACAGACGGTTGATGTAGTAGGTACCATCTGTCAACACTTGAAGCTGCTTCCCTCTGCGTCCGCCCAATTTGAGGAACGCTTCAGGATCTTGATAACTGGAATGCCCTTCACCGACCGAATTGGCGATGATTTCGCCTTCGTCCAAAGGCTGCCCGTCATGGACGGTCACGATGCCCATCGAGTCGGTCGAGTCTTCATTGTTGTTCATGATGATGACCGGTTGGAAGGCCTTGCGGGTCGCCAACGTCTGCTGCATGGAAACGAGTTCCTGACGTTCGTTGCGGTTTCCCGTAAAGATCATCTTGATGTCGTTGGGCGTGATGACGATGAATTGCGCAAGGTTGATCGCGTAGGTACCTTCACGGATGATTCCGCGCTGCGGTCCTCTTTGGCCGCCGTTGGATAAGAATCCGCGGACATCCTGGAAGTTGTTCGCTTCCGGAACGATCTTGCCTAAGGTCTGCGTAGGCGTCAGAGGATTGCCGTCCCGCGAGAAGATGTAGGCGATTTGGCCTTGCGGAATGGTGATCAAAGGATAACGATGGATCTTGTATTTCAAGACGGATTTAAAGTGAATCCCACCACGTAGCAGATCCGGTGAATATCCGGCTTCTTTATGAAGCGCGATGATAGCGTCTTTCAAAGATCCGTGAGCACTCCACCATTGCTCGACGACCGCTACCTCATTTGAATTGATGACGCGTAATCCGAGAATCTTGAAAATGACGACATAAAGCACAACAACTGCGATAACCACTTGCAATATCAATGTAAAGAAACCACTCATGATATGCTTACCTCCATTTCAGGATAGATTCATTGTACACCCTTGGCGATAAGATTCACAATACTATGAATATGCAAATGAAAAGGGCGCCTGAGCGCCCTGTTTCAACTTATTTCTTATTCTTTTCCAACATCTTTTCGATCAATTCTTTGTCGAGTTCTTCGGCTTTTTTCTTGATCGTCCAACGGATGACGGCGTTCTTGTCGGAAACCGTCTTGAAGATGTTTTCATGACGTCCGCGATCGAATTCATAAGGAATCACTTCGATCGGAGGAACGACTTTGACGTTGCCCGAAACGACTTCCAGAACGGATTCGTCACGGTCATAATCTTTATGCATCAGACGCGGTCCTAAGTAGCCCCAAGTCGTTGTGACGGTTCCGTCAGGATTCATGACAACTTCCTGGACTTCGGGACGCGGACGACGGATGAGGAACAGCAGGAACGGCAGTAAGGCCAGCAGCCACCACCAAGGCATCTGAGCCTGCGGTGTCGGCGTCGGTTCAATGATGATTTCCTTCGCAACATTGATCGTGACGGTCCCGATATTGGAATCGGCGACGCCATCATTGGCTTTGAATGTGAAGGTATCGGCACCACTGTATGTCGCATTCGGAACGTAGTGGAAGCTGCCGCTCGGGCTCAGGGTTACTGTTCCGTGCGCAGGTTGGGTGACCAGGATGAAGGTCAACGGATCGCCGTCCGCATCGCTGCCTAACGGGGCTACATCTTGGTTGAGAGGCGTGTTGAACGGTGTATCGAAGGTTGCTCCCGTGACGACCGGCGCTGTGTTTTCAGCCGGTAATTCAGTGAATCTGATGGTGATTGTGCGAGTCCCGGAGAAGAGCTTTCCGTCATATACGCGGTAGGTGAAGCTGTCGGTTGTCAACGAGACTCCATTGTTGGTATAGGTGAATCTTCCGGCGCCGTTGACGGCTAAGGTGCCGCGTGTCGGTTGGGTAACGATTTGGAAGGTCAGCGGATCGCCATTGACGTCATTCCCGAAGAGGAAACGCGTAATGGTCGCACCACGCTGGATTGTGTAGATCGCATTCGCTGCGGTCGGCGCTGTGTTCGCAGGAGCCGTGACTGTCAAGGTTCCGGAAACATACGTGATCGCGTAGTTGGCTGATACATCCGTTGTTCCATTCAGGATCATCGCCGCGCTGGCGACGTTGGCGCTGGAACCGACGGCAGTTTGTGAACCGATGACGGTCACTGCTTCAAAGGCTTCGCCGGCTGCCAAGCTGCCGAGTGTCAGGCTGTAACCGTTATTGGTCAATGCCAGACCGTTGAAGGTCTTGGTGCCGCTGTTGGCTGTGATGGTGATCGGTCTGGCGGTGATATCGACAGTTCCGCTGCCGGTTCTGTCAACGTAATTCGGATTGACGACTTTAACATAGACGATGGTCGAAGTGACATTCGTGAATGTCGGCAGCGTCATGGTCCAGTCAGAACCGTTGTTGGTCAGACTGTAATAGACAGTATCGCTATTAACTGGGATGTTTACGAAGGATGGGGTTATGCCACCGGTGAGGAGGTTGTTTACGATGATGCTGTGCGCAGCACCGTCGTATTCGCCGCTGTATCCGGTGATGTCAAGGGGTTCTCCCGTCGCAGGTGTGACGGAAAGTGTTCCAGGGGCATAAGTGATGTCGTAGTTCGCGGTTACATCAGTCGTTCCATTAAGGATAACTGCTGCACTCGCAACGTTGGAACTGGATCCGACATTGGTTTGCGTACCGACGATGGTTAAACCATCAAAGAATTCACCAGGCGCCAAGGTTCCGAGCGTCAATGTATAACCGCTGTTGATCAAGGCTGATCCATCATATACTTTAGTTTCGCTGTCTGCGGTGACGGTGATTTGTCTGGCTGTGATTTCAACTGTCTCACTGCCGGTCCGGTCCGCAAAGTTATCGTTGGTTACTTTAACATAAACGGTGGTTACCGCTGTCACATTCGTGAACATCGGATTCGTCGTGCTCCAAGTCGAGCCATCCAAGCTGTAGTATACGGTGTCGCCCGTAATGGCGTTGTCTACGGAGATCCCGTGCGCCAACGCATCATATGCCGCGCTGTAGCCGGTGAGTTCAAGTTCTGCGCCGATTGCCTTGGTGACAGTCAGGGTTCCCTTGACGTATGTGATGTCATAGTTCCATGTTCTGTCGTTGGTTCCGTTGAGGATGACGGCCGCACTTGCGACGTTATCGCTGGATCCGACGACGGTCTGCGTACCCATGACGGTTACTGAATCGAAGAATTCGCCCGAAGCCAGGGTCCCTAATGATAAGGTGTATCCGCTGTCGGTCAATGCCAAACCGTCATAGGCTTTACTGTTGCTGTCAGCGGTGACCGTGATCGGTCTGACCTTGATTTCAACAGCTCCGCTGCCGGTTCTGTCCACGAAGTTAGGATTGACAACTTTCACGAAGACCGTGACGGCTGCCTGTACATACATGAATGTCGGTTTCGTCAAGGTCCAGTCGGTCCCGTTATTGGTCAGACTGTAGTAGACGGTATCACCCGAAATGAGGTTTGTGATGGAGATGCTGTGCGCACCCGCATCGTAGACATCGCTGTAACCGGTGACGCTGACTCTCTCACCCGTTGCGGGGGTGACTGTCAGAGTGCCTTTAACATACGTGATGGAGTAGTTTGTGGAAACGTTTGTCGCACCGTCTAGGATAACAGCTGCGCTTGCAACGTTATCGCTGGATCCGACATTCGTCTGCGAACCGAGTACCGATACACTGTCAATGGCATCGCCGATCGCCAAGGTACCTGATGTCAAGGTGTATCCATGGTTGATCAATGCGATTCCATCAAATACTTTACTATCGCTGTTGGCGGTGACGGTGATCGGACGGACTACGATTCTGACAGTCGCGTCGCCGGTTCTGTCGAAATAGTTCGGATTCATCACTTTCACGTAAACAGTGGTCAACGGAGTAACATCTGTAAACATCGGCTTCGTTGTACTCCAGTCGGATCCGTTGTCGGTCAGACTATAGTAGACGACATCTCCCGAAATGGTATTAGCTACCGATATGCTGTGGGCAGCTGAATCATAAATGTCATAATAACCATTTACGATCAGGTCGGCTCCCGTCGCAGGTGTGACGGTCAATGTGCCCTTGACATACGTGACATTATAGTTGGCTGATGTGTTGACGGCACCATCCATGATGACGGCTGCGCTGGCGATGTTGTCGCTGGATCCGACATTGGTCTGTGAACCGATGACGGTCACTCCGTTGAAGGATTCACCGGCTGCCAAAGTGCCGGCACTCAAACTGTAACCGCTATTGGTCAGCGCCGAGCCATTGTAGACTTTGCTGTCGCTGTTGGCGGTGACGCTGATCGGTCTGACTGTGATTTCAACAGTACCGCTGCCGATTCTGTCGACGTAATTCGAATTGACGACTTTGACAAAAACTATTGCAGGAGCCGTAACATTGGTGAACATCGGTTTTGTCGTGGTCCAGTCAGATCCATTATTGGTCAGACTGTAATAGACGACATCACCAGAAACGACGTTGTTCACTGTGATGCTGTGAGCTGCCGAATCGTATACATTGCTGTAACCGGTGATACTGAGACGTTCGCCGGTCGCTGCCGTGACGTTTAATGATCCGTTTACATAGGTGATCGCGTAGTTGCCAGAAGCATTGACTGCGCCATCCATGATGACGGCTGCACTCGGTACGTTGGCGCTGGATCCGACATTCGTACGTGAACCGGTAACGGTCACGGCTGTAAGGGATTCACCGGATGCCAAGGTGCCGGCCGTCAAGCTGTAACCGTTGTTGGTCAACGCTGAGCCGTCATAGACTTTGCTGCTGCTGTTCGCGGTGATGCTGATCGGTCTGGCTGTGATTTCGACAGTACTATTGCCGGTTCTGTCGTTGAAGTTCGGGTTTTCGACTCTGACATAAACGATCGCCGGAGCTGTCACATTTGTGAACATCGGTTTCGTTGTGGTCCAGGCCGAATTATTCAAACTGTAATAGACAACATCCCCGGAAATCAGATTATTGACGGTGATGCTGTGAGCAGCGGAATCATAAACGCCGCTGTACCCTGTGATGCTCAGTTGGTCGCCCGTCGCTTTGATCGTATTGACGGTGACGGTCGCTTGGGCCGGGGTGGCGACTCCGCCATCACTGCCCAACCCGGTTACATGATTTGTGACCGAATACGGTACACCGACGGTTCCGGAAGCGAAGGATTTCGAATAAGTTTGAGTCCCTGTTGCGCTGAATACCCAGTCATATGCCAGACTCGGGTTCGCAACATACTGGTCATCCGAAACTTGTAACGTCGAGTTGAGGATCGAAGTCGGGGTATTTTTGAAGGTGATGGCAGCCGACTTCGTTGTAATCGGAGTCGAAGCGTTGGTCGGGGTCAAGGTGACCGCGATCTTCATCGGTGTGTAATCGGAAATCGGTCCGGCAAGAGAGAAGGTGGCAGTATAGTTTTTATCTAGTATGTCACCCGAGTGCAGGACATAGGCTGTTTCCATCGGTTTCGTCTGGAAGACCGGAGTGCCGCTCGGTGCCGAGATGACGGCATCAAGATTGAAGATGACATCGCCGGTATAGGTCTGTGCAGGATACTCGATGTGAACGTGGAATGTGACAGAGAAAACGGAGTTCGAGACTTTCGTCGCGGTGACGGTATACGTCACGCTTCCGGATGTTCCATGAACGAGTGTCAATGATGTGGGATTAGCGGTCTTGCTTAATGTCCACGTATTGTTCGTGACATAATCGACACCTCCGCCGTATTGGTCTAGGAACTTAGGAACTTCAAATATCAACGAAGCTTGTCCAGGGTTTGCAGGTGCAGCGTGGACGTTAACATGAATCGGTGAGATGACGGTATACATGGCGAACAACAATGCCAATGCCCATGTAGTCGTCTTTCTAATAAGTTTGATCATAAAGTCCTCCTTTCAGGATTTTAATCAGATAATCAAGGATTTAATTGGACCGAAGGGGACTCCCCTTGCGGTTTGGCTGAAGTACGTTGGTTTCCGATGATCCATTCGATCCTCGCATCCTCCAAGACAACGGTTTGAATGACATTGTGATGACGGCCTGCGGCGAAGTGAGTCGGAATGTCTTTCGACAAGAGGAGGGCCGTCCCGCTTTTTACCAGCAGGCAGCTTTCCCCGTGTTGGACTTGGACAGGATCTGCGTTTGGATTGAAGTAGCCCCAGGTGACAAGATAGGTTCCATCCGGCATTCGTTCGACCTTATCGATTACGGCGCGGACTTCTTTCCGTCGCTGGGATAAGATCAGATACATGATTCCGATGATCACCATTGCGATGAACCAGAGCCACACTCCTTCGGTCTTTAAAACCATGAAGGCTGGGAGAGTGAAGACCAATGCACTCTTAGACAGAAATCCGATATATTTACGCATAGGTCCTCCTTTCATCTACAAATAAAAACCGACTTCTCGAACGTATTATCGAGCATGTCGGTTAGTGTCTGGTTAGTTTCATCAAAACTCAAGGAAAATCATTTGATAAGTGTGATTTTGGCCATTTACTTATGCAAAGGAGAGATATGATAGTTCAATTTGACGGCTGCCGATCCGTTGTGTTTCTGGAAAGTCGAGCGGATTCGATTGGAAATCACATGCGCGTTCTCTTCGGTCTTGCAGGGAAGCAGCAGGATGAACTGGGTCGGATTCATACGCGAGAAGATGTCGCCTTTACGCAGGGATTGCAGGATGATGCCGCGTAATCTTTCCATCGTCTTCTGAAGTTGGAACTCATTTTCATCCGTCTTGATTTCCAGCAGCATGACATAACTCTTTTCGTCCGAACGTTCTTCCGTGCGCAACGCGATCTGATACATGCGTTTGAAGACTTCATGTTCGCAGTAGAACGCTCCGCCGGCTTCGTTGTTTTCCTGCAGCGTTTCCAGCAGTTCGCCCATTCCGATCTGGCTGACTTCTTCACGCGACAGGATCATGTTATAGAGGGACTTGGTGCGCAGCGACAACTGGGCGTTGAATTCCTTGTAGAAGCGCCGGTTGATGCCTTCGTAGTATTCGATGGCTTTGCGGTACTGTTTCGTTTCGATCAGTCCGAGCAGGAAGTAATAATGGAACTCTTCATTGAGCGGATCCAGCCGCAGCGCCATTTGCGCCAGCTGCATCACCTCATCATATCTGCGGTCGATCTCGAGGTCTTCCATATACATCATCACGCAACGGTTGTAGACGTGGGTGAAATATTCGCGGACAGGCAAGGTCCACAACATCGCGGAACTGGATGTCAGGAACGGTTGGGTCATCATTTCGATGAACCGTTTCATCAGTTCTTGTTTCTCGATCCGTGTGATCTTATCGTCGTTGATCTGTTTCCACAATTCTTCGGCTTCTTCCGCATCGACCCAGACTTCGACGTTGGGATCGAACGAATAACCGGTCTTGGTGGTCTTGATGCATTCGAGTCCGCTCAGGTCGTCGATTTCATTCAGCAGCTGACGCAGACGGTAAACGGAGAACTTCAAGGCGCTGGCCGGATTCAGACTGTCGCTCCATAGATTCTCGATCAATTTTTCCTTCGTTACATTTTGATGACGGTAATAGATTAGATATTCCAACAATAACATGAGGTGTTTGCCAAGCTTTTCCTTGAGATCGATAGGCTTTGGTCCGAATGAAAACCCCAGTTCGCCAAACATACGAATGGTCAATCGGTTTTCTCTGATGCTCAAGTGGATTCCCCCTTTAACGTAGTTCTTTGATTCGTTTTTTCATGACGGCTGCGTCGAAACTGTGTGCCAAGGCTTCGGATTCTTCCACGATGTCCTTGCGGACCATATCCAGGATCATGCTATCCATCGAAATCATCCCTTCGTCGACCGACGAGATGATCGTGTTGTTTAATTGGTGGGTCTTGCCTTCGCGGATCTGATTGCGGATCGCGGTGGCGTTGGTCATGACTTCGAAAACGGGGACCAGACTGCCGGATGTCGTCCGCAGCAACTGCTGTGAGATGACCGCTTGCAGGACCATCGATAATTGGACGCGAACTTGTTGCTGCTGCATCGGAGGGAAGACATCGACGATTCGGTCGACCGTATTGGCCGCCCCCAAGGTATGGAGGGTCGAGAAGACCAGATGTCCGGTTTCAGCCGCCGTCATCGCCAGGGAGATGGTGTCGAGATCGCGCATTTCGCCGATGAAGATCACATCGGGTGCCTGACGCAGCGCGGCGCGCAATGCGGAAGCCGTGCTTTCGCAATCGTTAGAAATCTCACGCTGGGAAACGATGCTTTTCTTATGGCGATGCAGAAACTCGATCGGATCTTCCAAGGTCACGATATGCGCGCTGCGGCTGCGGTTGATTTCATCCAGCAGTACTGCCAGCGTCGAGGATTTGCCGCTGCCGGCCGGACCGCTGATGATCACCAAACCTTTGGTGATTTTCGCGAAACGGAGGATATCTTCCGGAATACCGAGTTCTTGCGCACTCGGTATGTCGAATCGGACGACACGCAATACCGCCGCGAGGGATCCCCGCTGCATGAATACGTTGACACGAAAACGCGCGACTTCCGGGATCGAAATCGAGAAATCGTCATCCCCTTTATCGGTAAGGCTCTGGCGGGTGTGATGGAGGCAAAGACCGTAGATCTCTTCGACCAGTTTTTCGGAATCTTCACGTTTCAGGGATATTTCATTCACCCGCTGAAGTTCGTTATTGACTTTGATGGACAGCGGACAGCCGGCGACGATGAAAATGTCGGAAGCACCCTTCTCCATCGCGATTTTTACGAGTTCTTGAATCGTCATGTCAACCTCCCCAAACCGGGTCACCGTCCTGCGAATAATCTTGTCCGTTCTGGGTCGTCAGCCGATAGGATATGCGGGTCAATAACGGTTTTTCCGTTGTGTCCGATACCTGCAGGACGACGTCCATCGACAAGATAGATTGGGCAAGTGTGAACTGAAGATACCTTGTTGTCTTATTATACGTGATTTCAGGATGCACCTTCAAGAACTTCGCTAAGGCTTCATCGATTTTCGTCGATTTTTTCGATAATTCGTTCAACTCTTGTGTAAATTCAGCAATTTTTAGTTCACTCATCGTTTCAATCTCATAAGAAGACCCGATCAATGCATTGGTACGGCGTAATGCGTTACGATCGCCGCTTGCCGAAAGCAGGCTGAGCGTCGCGAAACTAAGGACGGTGATCACGATGAAAACCGTCAAAATCGTAGGCAGTCCGAACAAAGTCATGCTGCGGCTTTTCATGGCTGCACCTCGCTGAAGGAAGTTACCTGCCAGCCCGCGATGATTGTTCCGTCACGCAGATCGCGTAGTTCAAGGCGGCTTTTACGCAGCGTATTCGTCCCGGATGCCTCGGATTTGATATACACGGCAAGCTGATAGACGACTTTCGACGATGCCGCGGCGCCATTGGCGTCATATCCGTAGAAATAAGCTTTTTCGTTCTGATTAGCTTTTTCGAATTGCGCTTGATAGGTGTTGTCGGGGGAACGCAGGACTTCGCTGTAACCGACCATGGTCTGGGTGATCTGCGAGACCGCCCGGTTTTCCTTATCGATCTTCGCCGCGTTGGCGAATAAAAGCAAGGCGACGACCATCGCGACGGTCAGCAGAATCAGACTGAAGATGATTTCCAAAAAGAAGGAGTACATGTTTTTCTGTTTCATGATAATGCCCCCTTGCTCATCAGGACATAATTCAACGTATAGGTTTTCCCGTTTGCGTCAATGAAATGGACAGCCAGGAAATTCCCTTCGATGACGAACGAGAGTTTTGAAACCTGCGCGATCTTCTGACTTGCGCCGGGCATGATTTCACTGGTCAGCGAATTCTGCTCGACCAGATATCCGTTGTCTTCATAGACGAGGATATAAAAGCCGTCTTCTTTGAAGACCAGCGACTTTTCTTCGGTCCTTACTTCGATCATCCCTTGTTCGTCGTTCTGTTTCAGCCGATTATTGAAATACGAAAGCGCCGTGCGCACTTGCAGATCCTGGGCGGAACGCGTGACCATCTGGCGGTAAAAGCTCGCACCGTAAAGCACCACGAAACCGGTGCCGGCGACATAGAGCGTAATCAGTAAAAGCATGAACAGGTTTCGGTATCCGTTGCGGTTCATATCATTTCCCCTTACGGAAGACCGTCACATCCGGGCGGATGTTGGAACCGATCGTCTTGTAGTAGACATAGTAGTTATCGGAACTGATGATGATTCCGTAGTGTTCGATCAGATAGTCCAGCCGTGCGGGGTAGAATCCTTCCTGCGCATAACAAAGATTCAGCGCGCGCTGGATCGCTTCTTGGGTGCGAATCCGACGTTCTTCCGCGTTGCCTTCCTTCAGCAGATTGGCGGCCGGGACGGCGAGCGATAAGATTGCCACAAGTCCCAGGATCATCACAAATTTCTTCATGCTACGAACCTAGGACGGACATGATACCCAAGAGCGGGATCAGCAAGGAAAAAAGGACGGCACTGACAAACGCGGTCAACGCGATGACCAGGATCGGCTCGACACGGTTCAGTGTCTTCGACAGACTGGCTTCCGCTTCGGCTTGGGTCTTGCGGCTGACTTCATCCATCATACTGTCGACTTTGCCGGCACGGGCGGCCAAACTCAAGGTTTTCTGCACCAACGGCGGAAAAATATGTGCCTGCGTGATCAATTCATAGAGACCCTCGGAAGGTTTCAAGGTGGCGGCGGTTTCGTGCAGGCTGTCCAGCAGTTTACCGGGTGGAATCTGAGCGATCGCCATCTCCATGGCGGAACGTGCTTCCACGCCGCCTTCGAGTAACAATTGCGAAATGAAACTGAAACGGGCGAGATCGGCCAGACGTTTGCTTTGCGGGAAGAACCGCAGCATTTTCTCACTCAGGTCTTCATCGTCCATCCCGGTCGAGATGCGGATGCTTTGATAGATCAGCCAACCCAGCATGATCGCCAAGAGGACCATCCCGACGCCTGAGAAGAGTTTGGCACCGTTGAGGAGCAGGATGCTCCACGCATTGTCGACACCGCCCAGATTCGCGTAGACGCCTTGGAAAACAGGCAGTACGGCGTAGCTCAGGACGCCCATCACGACGATCAGCACCGATAACAAGAGGACCGGCATGAAGAGCAGATCATTCATGAAGCGTTTCGTGTCGGCTTGACGACGGTAGTAATCCGCCAGATGAAAGGCGACTTTATCTTCCCTGCCGACCGTTTCGGCGGCTTCCATAGCCCGCAGAAGTTCCTGCGGAAAGCCCGGGTCCTGCGCCATCGCGATCGAAAGTTTGCCGGTCTTGTGGACGTTCTGGGCCAGTTTGTCGATATCGATTTCGGTCCGGCTGTCTTCCAGCATACGCAATCCGTCCTCTAATTGAAGACCGGATTCATAGATCAATGCGATCTGTGTACAAAAAGATTGGAGCGACTCATCGCTGTGGATCATACGTTTCGCCATATTCTTCCCTCCTGACTAATACGTGTATTTCGTCTGATATTTGCCCATATAAATCCCGAATGAATCATCGAAGGTCGGATCGACGCGCTTCCATATCTTCTCCTTGAAATAGATGCGCGGATTGATCCATCCGATATCCCTGAGGTAGATTTCGACCCAGGCATGATAACCCAGATCGGTATATCCCGTGATCAGCCGCGTCGGGATCCCCTGGACCCGCAGCATCGCGGTCATCAGCGCGGCATAATCGAAGCAGATGCCCTTCTTTTCGGTGACGATCGTATCGAGCACCGGGAGCATGTAGACATCGTTGGCGAGTTTCGCCTTGGCCGTGTCATAACTCAAAAGATCGATGACATAGTGGTAGATCGTATAGACCCGCTTGATTTCAGAGTCATCGTTCTTGGTGATCTCGAATGACTTATTGACGGCCAAGGTATGCAGATTGTAGTCGACGACCTGGTTGGGATAGAGGAAGACCGACAGTTCGTCGGTGACATTCGCGCTGACGATCGTCGTCCCCACGACGGTATAGGAATTACCCGACAGGTTTTTCAGCAATTGGACGGTATATTTCCCGGAGCCCGACTGCAGCGGCAGGATCGTATATTGCTTGGCTGTGATATCGTAGGTGTAGGTGTTGTTCCCAATGATCAGCTGGACTTTCTTGACGCTTCCGTCATCCGGTCCGATCACGCTGATATACCCGAGATCCGCATTACTGTAGTCGACTTTGTATCCATTCTTCTGATAGACGAGTTTCCCCGGCTGGGTCGGAATGCGGACCTGTGCGATCGTCGGATGCGGGGTGGTCTTCCCTTTGGACGGATAACGGCGAAAAGGGCCAACGAATTGCAATGTGCCGATTGTCGCAATTACGATAACCAAGAGTGCGATAATCGCTTGGATCATCCTTCGCCGTCTTCTGAGTCGCATGTGTTTTCGTCCGTTCTTTGTCTAGTAACGCAGATAGGCCAATGTCTCCTGTCCGCTGAAGCAGTTCGCTCCCTGGTCGATCGCCGAGCGGACCAGTTTTTCACCCAGATCTTCCCCGTTGGCATCTTCGATGACCTCGAGTTTGACGGGATCGAAATATCCGCGCAGGGATTCCTGATCGACGGCGATGAACAAGGTATCGATGCGGCCTTCTTCACAAAGACGCAACAGTTCGTTGAATCCTGTGACAACCTTCCCTTCGGGGCGGTCGGCTTCTTCCTTTATTTTACGCAATACGTTTTCCTTCACATCGCTGCGATGCTTCATGACGATTGCCAGACTGTCTTTCATAAGTTTCGCGGTATCGGCGTATTCGTCGTTATACCGCAGGATTTCCTCAAGGATGTTCGGATAAGCCGATATTTTACGGAAGCGGACCATCGTTTCTTCGACGCCCACCAACAGCAGCGGGGTGCGTGATGCTCCCAAAGCCGCCATGATTTCCGTATCCAGATGTTTCAGGTAGCGCAGCTGATCCTGCCTTACTTCGTCGTTGTCTTCGCCCGCCCCGCTGTAGAAAGCGTTGGAGCCGGATCCCCGGTGCGTTCCCGAAGTCGCCGAGTGGACCTGCAGGCGCATATTTTCAGCCGGTTCCGTGACATCTTTGATGGACTGTGTCAGTTTCGCTTGCGGATTGGGTTGGATGGCATCTTTCGATCCGTCAAAAAGTTCGGCTTTGTTTTTCGCGACGACCAGCACATGGTACGGGAGGTTCTCGTCAAGGTCGGCGGCCAGATAACGGATATGGAACATATTATCGACGATCGCTTTGCTTTCCCAGCGTGTCGCGCGGTGCTCCACATAGAAGGTTCCGGCACAGCGATAGAAAAGCAGGGAATGCTGGTGCTGCTGCCAGAAAAGCGTGTCGTTCTCCAGGCGGTGCAACGGTTCAAACAGCGCTTCGCTTTCGATCTGCCCCAGATGATATTTCCCGCAGAGTTTCTCCGCTTCCCTGATCAATGCGCGATAAGCGGCCATCGTCACCGGAAGTCCTTGTTCCTTCACGCCCGGTGATAACACCAAGGTCAGGCAAGGGCTATGTTCGTTCTTCAATAAGTCTTCGACTTCTGCTTTACGGATTGGTATCATGATTAGCCTCCTTCCGTTACCAGCAAAAGCACAATGAACCTATTCTATGATTCAATTATAGCACAAATGGGTATTGTGAGAAAAAATGGTGGCGCGTGATACAATAGGTATATGGATTCTTATTTTATCCCATGAAAGGATGAACAATATGCGTTGGAAAGGCAGGACTGGAAGCGGGAATGTATCCACATCGGGGGGCGGGAAAGGGATGGCGATCGGCGGGGTCGGCGTCGCGATCTTGATCATTTATACGCTGATCACCGGAGATCCGAGCGCGCTGTTGAACAATCTTTTCAACGGCGGCAATACAAGCAAACTTTCGGAAGCCAGGCAGACGGAATTAACCGAATTCGTCTCCGTCGTACTGGCCGACACGGAAACCGTCTGGACCGAAGTGTTCCGGCAAAACGACATGGAATATACGAAACCTTATCTGATCATCTTCAGCGGGTCGGTGGATTCGGCTTGCGGAACGGCGACCACGGCGGTCGGACCGTTCTATTGTCCGGGAGATCAGAAAGTCTATATCGACCTGGAGTTCTTCGATGAACTGGAAACACGCTTCAAAGCGCCGGGGGATTTCGCGATGGCCTATGTGATCGCCCATGAAGTCGGCCATCATGTCCAGTATTTGTTGGGAACGATGGAGCAGATGGATAAGCTGCGCCAACAGCTGAGCGAGACCGAATACAACAAGCTTTCGGTCAAACTTGAACTGCAGGCGGATTATAATGCAGGGGTCTTCGCCAAGTACGAACAAGGCGCCGGTTATCTTGAAGCGGGCGATGTGGAAGAAGCGCTTACCGCGGCCGCGGCGGTCGGGGACGACCGTATCCAGAAGGAAACCCAGGGAACCATCGTACCGGACAGTTTCACCCACGGTACCTCCGCCCAACGGATGCGCTGGTTCAAATTGGGGATGCAATACGGGGATTTCGATCACGGCGACACATTCAACGCAAAAACATTAGCCATTCAAAAGTAAACCGACGCAAAATCATCTTCGGTTTTTTCATGTCTCGATTTTCATGCGGAAACTGTAACGGTAGGTTTTCCCTTTGCCCATGCGGTATTTTTTCAGAATGCCGCCGGTCATCGGATTATCTCCTCCCACACCGCACTGTCCAAGGTCGAGATTGACGGTCGTGGCGGTATGCGGCGGGAGTTCATGGATATGTTTGGCATCGCGCAGTTCATCCTGCGTATAAGGCCAGACGGAAATGTTCAGGAGCTCGCGTGAGAGCGCGGTAAACAGAAGGGTATGGCGGGGTGAAAGTAAACGTAGTTCATGCACGTCGGTATGATTCCCGTTCTCTTGCGGGCGCATATAATCATGGGTGAAATCAGTGATTTTCCCTTCGTGGATCGCAAGTCGGCTGCCCGAGTTGCGGTCGCGGTAGTTTTCCATCGGACCTCTTCCGAAAAAGCGCAAGGCATCGAATCCGGCATCCAATTGGGCGCTCATCCCGACCCGCAGGATTTCCCGGGCAGGACGGACTTCCATTTCCACATCCGCGCTGCCTTCCGCGTTGAACGTGTATTTGATTTCCATCCGTTCGACGCCGCGCATACGGAAGTTCGCTTTCACGATCACTTCGTCTTCCTTGGTTTCGGTGTCAATCGAAACTACTTTCAATTTCTTGAGGTTCTTTTCCCATGCACGGTTCTTATTGAAACGCCTGAGGATCGGCACCCACATCTCCAACATGCGGTCGTTGTCGATATCGGCCCGGCTGAAGTTGGGATGCAAGGGAGATTTCAGAAGGTTTTCCTGGTTTATCGACCATCCTGTCAACAGTCCGATGGTGCGATCGATGATGTAGGTGATGCCAGCGGTTTGGATCGTAAGGTTTTGGTCATCCTTGGTCAGGACGGGGGTCGGATTGACACTGACAAGCATTTCCGTGTGATGTTCACCCGGGGTTTCGAATTGGAAGAAGGTGACCGACGCATCCCGTTCGCACCATAAGCGGTCGCGTTTCTGCAGGACATCGATCTCGAGGATCAAGTCATGGTCGGGTTCGGGCTGGCTGAAAGCGGCGGGGATATCGATCATCCGGCTTTCGGACGGCTGGATCGGCAAGACGAACAACTCGTCCTGAAGAACGCTGATTCCGTCGATCCTGCGATGGATGACGAAGCGGTATTGCGACGTATCGGTGAAACTGTGTTTATTCTTGATGCGGATCTGCGTATCCGAGACTTTCCTGATGGAAATCGGCGCATAGACTTTCTTCGCTTCGATGATCGCGGGATGCAGGGAGCGGTCGGCGGCGATCAGACCGTTCGCACAGAAGTTCGCGTTGGTCTTGTCTTCGCCGAAATCACCGCCGTACAACCACCGGATGTTTCCGTCTGTGTCGTGTTGTTCGACCGCTTGGTCGACGAAGTCCCAGATGAACCCGCCGGCCAGATTCTCGTATTTATCGAAGTTATCCATATGTTCCTGCAGGTTGCCGAGCGAATTGCCCATACAATGGGCGTACTCGCACAGGATGACCGGCATTTCGCGGTAATCGGCGGCACGATGGAAGAATTGGGCCAGCATCTGTTTCTTGATGAAATCCACCGGTGTGCGGACGAGGATGTTTTCCTTTTCGCCATAGCGTTTGACCAGTTCGGGGGTCGGATACATCATGCTTTTGACCTCGCTCACCTTGAGCGTGGGATCGCCTTCATAATGGAAAGGACGAGAACCGTCATGCACTGCCATGGCTTCCTTCATCTTCACGAAGTTCGTGCCGAAGCCGGCTTCGTTGCCCAGCGACCACATCACGATGCAGGGATGGTTGCGGTCGCGCCGTACCATGCGTACCCCGCGGTCGATCATCGCTTCACTCCAGCGGGCATCGCTGCCGGGCAAAAATTTCCGTACGCCATGCGTTTCCAGATCCGCTTCGTCGATCACATACAGACCATAGCGATCGCATAAGTCATAAAGATGCCGATCGTTGGGATAATGCGAGCAGCGAATCGCATTGATATTGTGGTTTTTCATGATCTTGATATCGCGTTCGCGGGTTTCCTTGTCGATCGCCCAACCTTTGGCCGGATCGAAATCATGCCGGTTGACGCCTAAGAGCTTGATCGGATGTCCGTTGATCAGAAACAACCCGTTGCGCAGTTCGATCTGCCGGAAACCGAAGTTGAATTTCTTGCCTTGGATGAATTGTTCGTTACGGTAAAGTTCCATCCGGATGATATACAGATGCGGCGTTTCGGCGGTCCATTGTTTCGGATGGACGACCCATGCGTTGAGGGAAACCATGTTCCCCTGGATGCTTCCGTTATAGAGCGTCATGATTTCTTCGCCGACCAAAACGACCCGCAGGATCAATCCTTCCATCTTGTCGGATTGGATCCGCACTTTGAGATCCAATGTGGCATTGCGATAGTCTTTATCGAAGCGGCAGGTCGCGAACGCATCGTTGATGTAATCCGACGGCTCGCAATATAATTCCACGTCGCGGAATATCCCCGCTAAAAACCACATATCCTGGTCTTCCAGATAGGTGCCGGTGCTGTATTTGATGATCTGCGCACATAGACGATTGTTTCCCGGACGGATAAAGTTCGTGATGTCGAATTCGTGCGGGGTCATCGAACCTTGCGAATACCCGACTTGCATCCCGTTGATATATAGTGTGAGCGAACTTTTGATGGCATTGAAGCGCAGATAGACACGCTGCCCTTCGAAGTTGACCGGCAGCTCGAAATCCAGCGCATACAGTCCGGTGGGATTATCACTCGCCGAAATATCGGGAATATGGCCTTTCTTGACCCCGATTTGCGGCGGATAACTCGCTGCCAGATAATATGGTTTTCCATATCCCTGCAGTTCCCAGACACCGGGGACTTCGATCGTATCCCATTTCGACAGATCTGCGTCGATGCGGAAATCCTGCGGATCGACCAAAGACGGATGCGGATGATATTTAAAACGCCATTTCCCGTTCAACAAGACCAGCGATGTGCTGACACCATGGTCCATCTCTTCTTTGGTACGATATGAAACCGCCTCGAAGCGGGGTTGTTCCTTGTTGCGTTGAAACATCTCGGGATTCAGATAATCCGGTGTAGTCGATGATGGCATGCATTCCCCGCTTGAACTTTCGTTCTTTTCTTTATGATAGAGTGAAACACGGGTCGCGTCAATGCTGCCGGGGGATATAACGAAATAAGGCGATCCATCGTGCCTTTAAAGTGCTGACGGATCGCCCTGATAACGGACTATCTGAATGTGAATCTGCTGTGCTCGATACTGTCGATGACGACCAGGCTTTGCAGGTTCAATCCTTTATCCTTGAGGATCTGTCCGCCGTCCTGGAAACCTTTTTCGATGACGATGCCGACGCCGACGCAGTGTGCATGGGCTTGCATGATGATGTCGGTCAATCCGAGCACCGCTTGACCGTTGGCCAGGAAATCGTCGATGATCAGAATATTCTCATTTTCTTTGATGAACTGACGGGAAACGAAGACCGGATACGTCTTGTCTTTCGTAAAGGAATAGACCTTGCTGGTCAAGGTATCAGGATGCGTCGTCTTCCCTTCCGCCTTCTTTGCGAAAACCACCGGAACGTCGAAATACTGTGCGGTGATGGCCGCGATCGCGATGCCCGAGGCTTCGATGGTCAAAATCTTGTCGACCTTGACATCTTTGAAACGAAGCAGGAATTCCTTCCCCATTTCGTTGATCAATCGGATATCGAGTTGGTGGTTGAGAAAACCGTCGACTTTGATGACGTTCCCGGGCAGGATCTTGCCATCCTCCAGGATGCGCTTCTTTAACAGTTCCATCGGCTCAAACCAGGAAATCCATCAGGATTTGCTGTAGATTGCCGGCTGCCCGATGGGCGGTCGCAACGACGCGTTGATGGTCGTGCTTGACTTTCTGGATGCCGGTCGCCATATTGGTGACCACCGAGAAAGCCAGCACTTTCATTCCGCAATGGTTGGCCGCAATCGTTTCAGGGACCGTGCTCATCCCGATCAAATCACAACCCAAGCGTTTGAAAGCCTGGATCTCCGCTTTGGTTTCATAATAGGGTCCGCTGAAGAAACCGTAGATGCCTTGTTTGAGTTCAGGATGATTGCTTTTCACCTGCTCGATCAAAGCAAGATTGAAAGGTTCGCTCATATCCGGAAAGCGCGGTCCCAATCGTTCATCGTTGACACCGAACAAAGGATTGTCGAAGGCCAGGTTGATGAAATCGTCGACCAGCACGATATCGCCCGGCTGATAGGATTCATTGATGCCTCCGCAGGCATTGGTGAGGATCAGCGTAGAGATACCCAACGCTTTGAAGACATAGATTGGGAACACGACTTCCTGCATCGTGTAACCTTCATAGTAATGCACTCTGCCTTGCATGACCAGCACCGCTTTCCCTCTGAGTTTGCCCAAGATCAGCTGGCCTTTGTGTCCGCTGACCGTTGATTGGGGAAAATGCGGTAAGCTGTCGTAAGGAAAGATCGTCGTCTCTTCCAGTTGGTCGACGATATCGCCCAACCCCGATCCAAGGATAAGCGCCGTTTCCGGCAGATAAGCGCATTTGCTGCGGATGACTTCCGCACATGCCTGAATTTTTCCATAGTAGTTTTCCATCTTCGTACTCCTTTGATTCCCTTTTATTTCTCCTATTATACAGGATAGATGGAAGGATGTTATCCGAATAAGAAAAGATTGCGGCTCCTTTTGGGAACAACCGCAATCTTCGGATAATCATAATGGGTGCTTGTTGCTAGTAATATACTTTGCGCGGGAGTTTATCGGCTTGGGCGATCCATTCTTCGACCTGTTTCAAACTTGGGACTTGCCGCACGAGTTTCTTCGCGAGATTGACCTCCGATAGTTTCCGTGTCAGGTTCTCCGCTTTGCGTTGCCCCAGTTCGA
The DNA here is from genome assembly GCA_049684955.1 of Erysipelotrichaceae bacterium. Taxonomy (GTDB): domain Bacteria; phylum Bacillota_I; class Bacilli_A; order Erysipelotrichales; family Erysipelotrichaceae; genus GWE2-51-13. Next base: position 3,497 of record JBAVGP010000271.1, on the reverse strand, counting down.
TGACTGTATCAACACCCGAAGCTTCCAACAGTTCCGCATATTCCCCACCGATGCCTTTGATTCTGAAAAGATCCGCATGGTTGACCCACTTCAGGATCAATTTCTCGCTGATGCCTAATTTCGCCGCCAGATCGTCGCGGCCTTTCTGTTTGGATCCGGCTTCAAGCAGTCCTTCGACCGATGTGATGCCGGCTTCTTTGAACTTCGCTTCATAAACATCCCCAATCCCTTCAATCATGCTGATTTTTGACATTTCTTGCTCCTTTCGTAGTGTCAATAAACGATGCATGGCCGTCGCAGAAAGAGCGGCACTTCATAATTCGATTATACACGTTTCAAGAATTATTTTCGATAGGTTGGCCCGATGATTCGCGGAGCATTCCGCAAGAAAGAAAACTCCCTTTCCCAGAGCGATACATGATAGCGCGCTTGGATTTCGGGAGTTGACGGATTATTTGATGCGGTGCTTAAGTTCATCCAGAGATAAGTTGTTATTCCGCGCGATTCTAGCCAGATCCTCGTATTCGAACTTCGCTTTTTCGATACCGAACCCACTGGATCTCTTCACCCGGATAAGTCCGAATTCGGTGTCGACGGTCTCCTCGTGGCGATCAAGCATATAACGTTGGTAAGTGTTGACGCGGATGCCGAGGGTCGATGTATGCTTGAACATCAGCGCGATCATCTCATCCCGTTGGGTCAGGCGGCACATGCAGGTGAACATCGTACCGGGACGGCTCTTTTTCATCCCGATCGGTGTTGTATACACATCGAGAGCGCCGTTTTCGAACAGGACTTCCTGCGCGAATGCGATCGCCTCGGCGCTCATGTCATCCAGATTACAGATGAGCTCGATGATTTCACCGGATTTCAGTTCGACCTCGCCCAGAAAAGCACGGACGCAGTTGGCGGCTTCAAAATTCTTCTTGCCCATTCCGTATCCGATTTTCGCGATCTTGATGATGGGCATCGAGCCGAATTCGCTGACGAAATGTTTAAGCAACGCGGCTCCGGTCGGTGTGCAGAGTTCACCTTTGATTGCTCCGCCGTACATCGGGACACCTTGCAGGATATATGCCGTCGCCGGCGCCGGGACGGGAAGAATCCCGTGCGAACAGCGCACTTGGCCGCTGCCGACATGGATTGGTGATGCCAGGATCTTTTCGGGTGCGAGTTCGTCGATTAACATGCAGACGCCGACGATATCCATTACCGCGTCCATCGTCCCGACCTCGTGGAAATGGATCTGTTCGATCGGAGCGTTGTGGGCGTGGCTTTCAGCTTCGGCAATCAAGTTATAGACTTGCATTACATCGGTACGAACCTTCTCTGAAATCGGCAGATGGAAGATCAGATGTTCGATATCGCTCATGCCTGAATGATGGTGATGATCTTCGCTATGATGTTCATGATCATGGTGGTGTTCATGGTCGTGGTCATGATGGTGCTCTTCATCGTGATGTTCATGGTCGTGATGATGTTCTTCGTCGTGATGTTCGTGATCGTGATGATGCTCTTCGTCATGATGTCCATGTTCATGATGATGCTCTTCATGGAGGGATACATCGTGGCTTTCTTCTTCGATGCCGCCGATGATGACATCGACATGCGTCCCTGTGATCCCGCACTTGACCGATGACACCGCACTGACTTTCACTTCAGGGATGCCTAATTCATTCAGTCGCCGGATGAAACCGTTGGGGTCGGGATGAAGTTCAAGCAAGGCCGCCATCAGCATATCGCCGGCAGCACCCATATTACATTCGAAATAGAGGGTTTTCATGGTTTGGCCTCGATATGGTTGATCATGCTGGCGAGATAACCGGCTCCGAAACCATTATCGATATTGACGACACTGACCCCGCTGGCGCAGGAATTCAGCATCGATAGCAAGGCGGATAATCCGTGGAACGAAGCTCCGTAACCGATGCTGGTGGGGACCGCGACGACCGGGCAGTCGACCAGACCGCCGATGACGCTGGCTAAGGCGCCTTCCATGCCGGCTAGCGCGATGATGACGCGAGCGCTCATCAATACCTCGGTATGCGCTAACAGACGGTGGAGACCGGCTACGCCGACGTCATAGAGACGTACGACATGGTTACCGAGCATTTCCGCTGTGAGTGCCGCTTCTTCCGCGATCGGCATATCGCTGGTCCCGCCGGTAGCGACGACGATCGTACCCGACCCGTTAGGTTTGGGCATCTCTCCGATGATCCCGACTTTCGCCATATCATAGTATTTCAGCGGATGGGAAAGCTGCACGATATCCGCGGCCTCTTGCGACATGCGGGTGATCAGGATGTTTTTTTGGCCATGCCCGAGCATCGCGGTTACGATGCCGATGATTTGTTGGGGGGTCTTCCCTGCGCCGTAGATCACTTCGGCGATCCGTTGACGGATAGCCCGGTGCGAATCGATTTTCGCATAGCCCAGATCTTCAAACGGCTGCATCTTGAAACGCAGTACGGCATCTTCGACGGAAACCGATCCGTCTTTCACCTGATTCAAGATCGAATACATATCTTGCTTGTCCATGTTTCTCCTATCTGCTTACAAGATCGAGCAATACGATCTTGAAGTACGGGTTGATCCGTGTAAGTATTTCGTCTTTATGTTCGATCGCCTTCAGCATTTGTTCGTTGGGAAACTGTAATCGTGCCGCGTCGTCGTAGATGCGGCATCTGAAATCCGTAAAGCCCATTTCGAACAATTCGTTCTCCGCGGCTTCGACCCGTTTCAGCAGATCGACGGTGATGGTCTTGCCGGTCGGGACGCGGGTCGCAAGACAGGCGTAGGAAGGCTTGTTCCAGGTGGGAAGTCCTGCTTCTTTGGATAAGCGGCGGATATCGTCTTTCGTCAATCCGCATTCTCGTAATGGCGAGCGGACGGAGAGTTCGGTGAGCGCCTTCATGCCGGGCCGGTTGTCGACCTCGTCGGAAGCGTTGGTGCCGTCGATCAAGAGCGGGCAACCATCGGCCAATGCCTGTTTCTGCATCGCCGTGAACAGCGCGGTCTTACAGTGGTAGCAACGGTCAGACGGGTTCGCGAGTACGTCCGGGAAATCGGTGACATCGTAGCTGAGGATCGTCAGATCGGCATTCAGTTTGTTTGCGAGATTCAAAGCGTCATCCATTTCGAATTGCGGCTGGAAAGCGGTCTTCAGGAAATACGCTTTCACTTTCGCCCCATAATGCAGCGCGGCATAGAGCAGATAGGATGAATCCACTCCGCCTGAGAAACCCAGCGCGATGACGGGATTCTCCGTGAAAAATTGTTTGAGATCCATTCAGTTTTCCTCCTTCATGGGAAAGGGTACGGCTTCGATGCCGCTGTCATCCATCAGCTGATTATCGTAGATCAGATCGGCGGGACAGCCATCCGCGAAGATAATCCCTTTTTTCAAAACGACGGCGCGATCGCACACTTCGGCGACAAAGGGCAAATCATGGGATGCGATCAGTTTGGTATGTGGGAGTTTATTCAGGACGTTGATC